>JBBRVM010000435.1:0-3777 GCA_038246865.1 Burkholderiales bacterium | reverse complement strand
AGGCGGCAGCGAAAGATCGCGCCGTTAAATTGCTGGAAGAGGTGGGCATTCCGGCGGCTCGGGAACGCATCAATCACTATCCGCATCAGTTCTCTGGCGGCATGCGGCAACGCGTCGTGATTGCGCTCGCGCTGGCGGCCGAACCCAAAGTCATCATCGCCGACGAACCGACCACTGCGCTCGATGTGTCGATTCAGGCGCAGATCATCACCTTGCTGAAAGGGCTGTGTCGTGACCACGGGACAGCCGTAATGCTCGTCACGCACGACATGGGTGTGATTGCCGAAACGGCGGATCGTGTGGCCGTGATGTACGCCGGTCGTATCGCTGAAATCGGGCCTGTGGCGGACGTGATTCACAAGCCGCAACATCCGTACACCATCGGTTTGATGGGCTCGATTCCCGAGTTTGAAAGTGACCGCGAACGACTCATCCAGATCGACGGCGCCATGCCGCGACTTGATGCGATTCCACAAGGCTGCGCGTTCAATCCGCGTTGCACTAAAGTGTTCGATAAATGCAAATCAGTGCGTCCGAATTTGATGCTGGCTGCGGCTTCGCAAGCGGCGTGCTGGTTACATGAGACGAGGGTTTAAGCGATGACCCCTTTCATTCAACTAAAAAACGTCAGCAAGACCTTCGACGTCTCCGCGCCGTGGCTTAACCGCGTGATCGAGCGCAAGCCGCAGAGTTTTTTGCATGCGGTGAGTGACCTGAGTTTCGACATCCAGCGTGGCGAAACCCTGGCGCTGGTCGGTGAATCCGGCTGCGGGAAATCTACCGTCGCCAAGCTGATCGTCGGTCTTTACGCATCGTCCACCGGTAGCGTGACGATCGACGGTCAGGACATGAGAATCGCGCTGACGTCGAACAACGATGCCGCCCGCGCGTTGCGGCGTAAAGTGCAGATGATCTTTCAGGACCCCTACGCGAGCTTGAACCCGCGCTGGCGCGTGGCCGACATCGTGGCAGAACCGATCCGCACCCACAAACTGATCCCGGACGGCGCTGCGCTCGACAAACGCGTCGCCGAGCTGCTCGGTTTCGTCAAACTTACGGCGAAGGACGGCGAAAAGTATCCGCATCAGTTTTCGGGCGGGCAGCGTCAGCGCATCTCGATCGCCCGCGCTCTGGCGAGCAATCCTGAATTCCTGATTTGCGACGAACCGACGTCCGCGCTTGATGTGTCGGTACAGGCGCAAGTGCTCAATCTCATGAAGGATTTGCAGCGTGAGATGGGGCTGACGTACCTTTTCATCTCGCACAACCTTCAAGTCGTGCATCACATCGCAGATCGCGTCGGTGTCATGTATCTGGGTCGGCTGGTCGAGATTGGCGACAAGAAAGAAGTCTTCGGCGCGCCGCAGCATCCCTACACGCGAATGCTGCTCGACGCGATTCCCGACCTGCACATGACCGGAAAAGCGCGCACGCCGGTGGCCGGAGAAGTGCCCAATCCATTGAACCCGCCGCCGGGTTGCGCGTTCAATCCGCGCTGTCCGCGCAAGTTTGAGCCGTGTGATCAGACACGCCCCGAACTTCTGAACGTGAAAGGGCGGCAGGTGGCGTGTTTTGCGGCTTCTGCGGCGGTGAATTTCCCGACTTTGCCTCAAGTAGCTTAGCGCTGAAATGGCGGCTGATTAGGTGCTACGTGACAATAAATGGCAAAGTCGATAAGTGACGATTTGTCGCTTTAGCCCTTACATCTATTGTCCTTTATGAAAAAGCTGTGTGGCAAAACGTCTCAAAATACGCCGCTGCACTAGCATTGTCCGCGATGATTCAGCCTTCGCCTTTCTCGCAATCTTCTACGCCGCTCCAACGTTCGCGACCACGCAGTGATTCGCCTGTTCTGGATCACGCCACGCTTGAGCTCTTGCGCCGTCAGCACCCCGCCTGGCGCTTGCTGGCGGCCGATTCTGCACCGTTGATTGCGAGCTTTTTGCATCTGGCGTTTGTGTTACCCAACTCACGCGTGATGGCGCAAACGCAGCTTGCTGAGGCGCTGGACGATCAGTTGCGGGTGTTGCGACAGCAGTTGGGTGAGGCTGCATATCCAAAGTCTGCGGTTGAGTATTTGAACGATTGGGCCGCCAACGAGCGCGGTTGGCTGCGCCGCTTTTATCCGCCCAATTCCGACGAGCCGCATTTTGATTTAACGCCCGCCACTGAGCGGGCGATTGGTTGGCTGGTGGGCTTGACCGAACGAGGGTTTGTCGGCACGGAATCCAGGCTGCTGACGCTCGTTGAATTGTTGCGACAAATCAATCGCGGCAGTGAGGCCGATCCGAAGCTTCGTCTGGCTGAATTGCATGCGCAACGCGACGTCATTGACACCGAAATTGCACGCGTAGTGGCGGGCGATATTGCGATGTTGGACGATACGGCGGTGAAGGATCGTTTCCAACAGTTCAGTGCGTTGGCGCGTGAGCTGCTGGCGGATTTTCGTGAGGTGGAACAAAATTTCAGGAAACTGGATCGCTCCTCCCGCGAGCGCATCGCGGCGTCCGACGGCGCGCGCGGCGCGTTGCTCGCAGACATCATGACTGAGCGCGACCTGATTGTGGATTCCGATCAGGGCAAAAGCTTCCGCGCGTTCTGGGATTTTTTGATGGCATCGCGGCGTCAGGATGAGCTGTCGGACTTGCTGGATCGCATTCTGCAACTCGCTCCGGTGCAAACGCTGAAACCCGATTCGCGTTTGCGCCGCGTGCACTACGAATGGCTGGCCGCAGCCGAGCACACGCAGCGCACAGTGGCGATGTTGTCGCAACAATTGCGCCGCTTTCTGGATGACAAAGCACGCTTAGAAAATCGTCGCATTATGGAGATTTTGCGCAGCATCGAAGCGCGAACTTTAGCGACGCGCAAGGTATTGCCAACGGGTACGTTTATGGAAATTGCAGACACTGCATGCTCAATCGAACTGCCGATGGAGCGCCCGCTGTATTCGCCGCCGGTGCGCACTCGCATCAAAACACTGCGGCTTGAAGGCATTGAAGATGATGTCGATGTCGGCGCGCTGTTCGCGCATGTGGCGGTGGATCGCGCGCGGCTGTTGCGGCAAATTACCCAAGCACTGCAACTGCGCTCGCAGGTGAGTCTGGCGGAGTTGGCGGTGGAGCATCCTTTGCAGCAAGGTTTGGCCGAGTTGGTGGTGTACTTGCAGATGGCCGAGTCCGATTCGCATGCGACGATTGATGAGACGCGAACTGACACGATTGTGTGGCACAGCACTGACGACGGCGGATCGCGCAGCGCGCAAGTGTCACGCGTGATATTTTCACGATGATGAACGAAGAAACTAATATGCCTCTAGTCGAGGCCAGTGCCGCACTGCGAGAAGTCGAGTTAACCGCGATATTGGTGCCCTTGTTGAAGGGCGTGATTTATCGTGATCTTGATGCGCTGTTGTGGTCGGCGCTGCTAAAGCTGCAAGCGAGGGTTCGCGACTATGTGACGGTGCTTGGTTTGGTGCTGGTGTTGGATGAGGCCGAGGGCTATGCGTTTTTGCGTGCACGGGATGATTCTGCTGACTCTGACGTAACGGGTGCTGACGCAACACCTCGTCTGGTCGCGCGGCGACCACTGACGTTCGCGGTGAGTTTGCTGTTAGCGTTGCTGCGCAAACGTCTTGCTGAATTTGATGCCAGCGGCGGCGAAACGCGGCTCGTGTTGTCGCGCGAACAGGTGGTGGAATTGATCCGCGTATTCATGCCCGACGGCAGCAACGAAACACGTATCGTCGATCAGGTGGAAACCCATCTGAACAAAATT
>JBBRVM010000434.1:0-3786 GCA_038246865.1 Burkholderiales bacterium | reverse complement strand
GGTGTTGCCGCTGATGGTGTTTGTAATCATCACGGCGGCGCAACTCGTCATCGTGTTCGTGAGCACGGCGGTCGTGCTCGCGCATGGCATGAGCGCAGCGACGTTGTGGTCGAAACTTCCGTTTGCGAAGATGCCCGTCGGCCTCTTCTACTTTCTCGTTGTGACTGCGCTCTGGTACGCGCCGGTTTATGCGTGGCTGCTGTTCGTGTCGGTCTGGGCAAAGCGCGGAACGTTCGTTTGGGCCGTCGTGCCGCCGCTGGCTGCGCTCGCCCTAGTGTCAGCAGGATCCGGATCATCGGACGTCAAAGCGTTCTTACGGTCTCGCTTAATCGGCGCGTTTGAGCACGGCTTCACCACCGATTCGAGCGAGCAGACGCTGCCCGATCCGTCGAAGTTGTTGTCGAACCCCGAGTTGTGGATCGGCCTCTTGATCGCAGCGGGGCTCGTGTTCGCGACCGTCCGCTTGCGACGACGACGCGAACCGCTGTGACGCTTTGATCTAGCCGCCCCGGCCCTCCCCGTTCCCCCACCCAACCGAAACTCTCGAAGGAGACGTCGATGAATACGCTCGTCCTGAATAACCGTCGCGACTGGAGTTCCATTGCGAACACCGCGCTGAAAACGTCCGCGCAACTGTGGTTCATTGTCGCCACGATTGGCATGTGGCTGTTTGTTTATTACATCCTGGGCTTTTATGCCGGCCCGACGCTTCAGGGCGATTTTGAAGCGTGGAGCCGCAACAAGATGGTGCCGCACGGCTTTGTACGGGGCGACACGATTGGCAATCTGCAATTTGCGGCACATGTGTTGCTGGCTGCGGTAATGACGTTCGGCGGCACGCTGCAACTGGTTCCGCAGCTTCGCGCGCGCTTCCCGAAAGTACATCGATGGACGGGTCGCGTGTTCATCGTGTTGGCGATTCTGCTGAGCGTCGGTGGACTGTATCTGGTGTGGATCGGCGGCCGTCGCAATCTGCTGATTAGTTCGCTCACTATCAGTCTGAACGCGGTGCTCATCATCGGCTGCGCGGTGATGGCGTGGCGCTGTGCGTTAGCGCGTGACTTTACTGCCCACCGTCGCTGGGCGCTGCGCACGTTTCTGCTTGCCAACGGCGTTCTGTTTCTGCGCTTGGGCTACATGGCCTGGATCATCATCAATCAGGGTCCGGTCGGCATCGCCAAAGGTGGCGGTGGCTGGTTTGATATTTCGTGGAAGTTGGGCTCGTTTCTGCTGCCTCTGCTGATTCTGGAAATCTATCTTCGTGTGAAGCAAAGCGGGGGCACGTCCGCAAAATTCGCGACGTCCGTACTGCTGGTTGCTTCCAGCGTGGTGACGGCAATCGGTGCTTTCGGAGCATTCAACGTGTTTTGGCGTCCTCTGCTCTGACCGCATCGCCAAAGTTTCAGGAGACAAAACATGGATTTCAATCACTGGCTCGATTGGGCATTGCGTGCGCCGCACATCATTGGCGGATCAATCGCGCTGATCGCGGGCGCGGTTGCGCTGTACGCGACGAAGGGCGCGAATCTGCATCGCAAAAGCGGGATGATTTTTGTGTATTCGATGCTGCTGATGACCGCCACCGGGGCAGTCATCGCGGCGGTGAAACCGGTGCGGCTTTCGGTGATCGCGGGCGTGTTGACTTTTTATCTGGTGGTCACGGCGCTGCGTACGGTTCGGACGCGCACTGCGGAAAAGCTTCACTGGTTTGACATCGCAGCCGCGTCGACGGCCATGCTGACGGGTCTGTACGGCATTGCGCTGGGTGTCGGCGGATGGGGCAGCGCGAGCGGCAAGATTGACGGTTTGCCGGTGCCAGCGCACTTCATGTTTGGTGCCGTCGCGATCATTGCGTCGCTGCTCGACGTACGCATGATGCTGGCGGGCGGCGTCAGCGGCAAGCATCGCATCGCGCGGCATTTGTGGCGCATGTGTTTTGCGATGTACGTCGCGACCTCGGCCTTCTTCCTCGGTCAGGCCAAGCTGTTTCCGGAGCCGTTCCGCAACGTGGCGCTTCTGGCGATCCCGGTGGTGATCGTGCTGGTGATGCTGGTTTACTGGCTGGTGCGCGTGCTGTTTACACAATGGTTTCGGCGGGCGGGCGTTTGATGGGCCCAGGCAAGCGGATCAGGAAGGAAGCTCAAGTACAGCTTATGGCTGAAACAACCACTGCACGAAGGCTGATGCCAATTTTCTGCATTAATCGACAATCTTCGTTTTAAAGCCTTAGCCCTCGTATAGCGGTCATTTCAGCGCAATGCTGAATTCCGCACGACGGCTTCGACCGTTCTTGTCCGCGCCTCGTTTGCGTCTTTACGTGTGTCACCAACCACACTACGGAAATCGACATGAACCACTCAAACCCACGAGGATCGTCCTGCCTGCCACGCTCGCTCGTTGCGCTTCCGGTAGCGACGCTGGTCGCGCTGACGGCCGCTGCGCTCATGGCTCTGGCCAGCCCACGGGCCGCCGCCGAACCCGCAAAGGGCACCCTGACGGCTACCGGCAAGACGGCCGCGACCGTCAACGTCAAGCACGCTTATCTGGTCAAGGGTCCCAATTCGTTTGGTGACAAAGCGGTTAGCCTGCTCGTCCTGTCCGAAGTGGATCAAGGCGCGCACATCAAGTCGTGCGGCACGATGTCGTGCGTGACCGACAAGCTGGAGAGCGGAATGACCGTCGAATTCGACTCCGGCCCACGCCTTTTGTACTGGTTCGTCGCAAACGGGCAGCGAGTTCAGGCGTCGGGAACTGCCGACCCAGGAACGATGACTTTGACGACGAGCACGCCGCAAAAACTGGCCGGCAAATGGACCCACGACGCGTCTGGCCAAGGCGGCCCAAAAATCGCCGTCGAATTCGACACGCCCGTGTTAAAAGAATTTACCAAGGCGCGTTAATTACCGACGCGCAGCGGAGCGCGTGCGCCCGGCGGCGCGCTACGATTGTGGGTATGAACATCCCCGCCCTTCCCCTGCCAAACGGCTCGTCAATGCCACGTTTTGGCATCGGCACCTGGCGCATGGGCGAGCGCGCGTCCGCCGCGCAGGCAGAGATCGCGGTCATCCAGGCAGCGATTGAGCGCGGCGTGACGCTCATCGATACGGCGGAAATGTACGGCGATGGCGGCGCGGAAGAAGTCATCGCGCAGGCAGTCGCTGGCAACCGCGAGCGTTTGTACTTGGTGAGTAAGGTGTATCCGCACAACGCGTCACGCAGCGGCACGATTACCGCATGCGAGCGGAGCCTCAAACGACTGCGGATGGACTACATCGACTGCTACCTGCTGCACTGGCCCGGCGAACACCCGATTGCGGAGACGGTCGACGCATTCGAAACACTCAAAGCGCAAGGCAAGATTCGTGCGTGGGGCGTGTCGAATTTCGATGTGGCAGACATGCAGGAGCTTGCCACCGTTACGAATGGAACGAACGTCGCCGCCAATCAGGTGCTCTATAACCTCTCGCGGCGCGGCATTGAGTTTGACCTGCTGCCGTGGCAGCGTGAACGCAGGATTCCGACCATGGCTTATTCGCCGATTGAGCAGGCGCGCTTGCTGGAATCGACGAAGCTAAAAGCAATTGCCCTCGACATCGGTGCAACACCGGCGCAGCTCGCGATTGCATGGCTGCTCGCGCAGCCTGACATGATCGTGATTCCGAAAACAACGCATATTGCGCGTCTGGAAGAGAATCTTGGCGCGCTTTCACTAACGCTTGACGTAACCACTCTCTCGGCATTGGACCGAGCCTTCGCTCCACCTCGAATGCGCGCGCCCCTGTCGAT
>JBBRVM010000433.1:0-3816 GCA_038246865.1 Burkholderiales bacterium | reverse complement strand
CCTCTGCTTTGTTGTTGACAATCACATAAGCGTCCTGATTACCGCGAACAGCTTCTTTCACCAGTTGAGCTAGCTGCGCGCGCCCGTCTGGGTCTTCATCGACGAGCGCGTTGAATGGGGCGTAACGCTCTTTAGCCTCTTCATATTTAAAACCTGAATGCAAGCTCCAGCGGATCACCAGTGGTAATCGCCCTGACTCACGCCAATAGCGCGCCTGATCAATGGCTGACGGCATTCGTGCGTGAATGGCGATGCAATGTGTCGCACGTCCGGCACAGAGTGCGGCCAGATAATCATCGGTCAGCAACTCCGGATCGCGCACTTCCACCGAATAAACCACAGCGCCCGACGGTGCCGGTAGCGCGAGCAGAAACTCGGCGAGCGCGTCAGCAAATCGCGCGGGCGATCGTGTAAAGCGCGGCCCGAGCGGCGGAAATTGAAACACCAGCGGCGCGCACATTTCGGCAAGACCGCGCGTCGCGGGTAATACAAATTGCGCTGTGGCGAGACTCGCATTCAGAAACGCTACGTTGTCCGACCAGCGCCCGTCGTCACTGCGCAGTCGCGGCCCGGTAAACAGCATCGGCGCTTTGACCAGAAAGCGAAACGCTGGCGACACTGCTCTCGCCTGCGTCGCGTACGAGCGAAAGTCCGCCTCGCCAATCGGCGCATAGAACGTGCGATCAATGCCAACCGTGCGCAGCAGCGGATGCGCCGCGTAAGCTGCCAAACCGTGCCGTGCCAGCGCGGTGTCCGGGTACGTTGATGCGTAAACCAAATTCGCCCAGCCGGGAAAACTCCACGAGGACGTACCAAGATGAATGCGCGGCGACAGCCGGTTCGCGAGACTCGAAACAGCAGCATCAGGCACAGCGGGTTCGACGCGCGTCGTGCGCGTTGCTTTTGCCTTTTGCGGGTCGCTGGTCTTTAGTGCCGACGAACGATCAAGCGCTTCAGGCTCGCCAAAAAAATCGAACTGACTACTGCTCATGGGCGCGTCGTCTCTCGCCGCCGCCAGCTCCCGATACGGCTACTGATACGTCGATGCCGGTGGATACCGCTTCGTCGGTTCGGCTTTAGGCACCAACTCCAGCTTCGCCTCGATCACCTGCACGTTACTTAAATCCATCTTGACGCGACGCGGTCCGCTTGGCGTGACCTGACCGGGAATCAGCACGCTCGGGTGCGTAATGAACACATCATATTCGCCGGGAGGCACGCCCTCGATCACCGCCGACCCCGCACGGCTCGTCTTGCCAAACCACGGGCTGTCAACGACATAAATATGCGCACTCATCCAGTCGTGAATCAGGCATTGCAGCGTGACCAGCCCGACCTTGTTCATTAACGTCGGTGCCGGTTCTTTTCGCGTGTACACCGTGAACTCAAACGCGCTCGGCCCCGACAGCACCTTGAGATGATGCTCGGTCTGATCCTTGTTCGGGAAGCGCATACGGGTACCCGCTTGCACGATGGACACATAGGGTTCGAACTTGAAAGACTGTTGCTCCACCGTCGCGATCGCGGAGGCAGCGACGACCGGCGCGCTCGTGCCCACTGGCATCGCGTAAACCACGGCATTTGCCACCGGATTTCCGTTCCGATCCTTGATTTGCGCGACCAGTGTTCCTGCGTTCACCATCACGGAAAATGCCCCGCTCAGCGCAATTGCGGCAATCCATTTTGAGTTCAGTTGATACATGCGGGGCTTTCAGCGGAGTTTTGATGACAGGTTAACTGGCTATAGAAACGAAATCTACGTTAACTTTGCGCACAAGTCATCAGTCATTTGGCGTATGCCCTATTTTGCGAAGGTACTTTGGGTGCTGCCGGTCAGCCTCTGCGCGCTGCCGCTCTTGCCTCTCGTCCTCTGGCGCGCGAGCTGGCGCGGGCGCGATGGCGTACTGGAAATCTCGAGCCTCGCGCTTTCATGGTTCCTGCACGGACCGTGGTTTCGTGCGATGAGTGGTGGCGAAGGTTTCGCCGCCGCCACCATCGGTCACGTCATCGTCGCCCGAAACGCCGGGTGCATGGCGAACTGCCGCGTGCATGAACATGTGCATGTGCGCCAATGCGAACGCTGGGGAGTGCTGTTTCCGTTTGCCTACGTCGCAGCGGGCCTCTATGCCGCGATCAAGGCGAAGCACTGGGGCGCGTACTACTGGAATAACCGCTTTGAGCGCGAGGCGCGTGCTGCAGAAATGTCATCAACTCTACGCTGAAACCGCCATTTAATGGGGGCTACATAAGCTTTTCGGCTTGACTCGATTTCTCAATGAAATGAGCTTTGGCCCCTATTTAGCGGCGCTTTCAGCAAAAAGCTGATCAGTCGTCGTCGCGCTCGTAACCCGGCAGCACAGCGATCAAATCGTGCTCTGTCGTCTCCACAACCGTGACTTTCACGATGTCACCCACTTTGAGCGAATCAGCCTGCTGCACATGCACCATGCCGTCGATTTCGGGCGCGTCGGCCCACGAACGGGCGACGGCAATGTTGTCCTGGACGTCGTCGACAATGACTTCAATTTCGCGACCGATTTTGGCGCGTAAGCGAGCCTCGCTGATTTCAGCCTGTACTTCCATGAAGCGGGCCCGGCGCTCTTCTTTCACTTCATCCGGCAACGCGCCCGGAAGGTCATTTGCGGTTGCGCCATCGACCGGCGAATAGGCGAAGCAACCCACGCGATCCAGCTGCGCTTCTTGCAGGAAATCGAGCAGTTCTTCGAATTCACTTTCAGTCTCGCCGGGGAAACCTACGATGAAGGTTGAGCGAATCGTGAGATCAGGACAAGCCGCGCGCCACGCCTGGATGCGCTCGATATTTTTCTCGCCATTGGCCGGGCGTTTCATGAGTTTCAGGATGCGCTGATTGGCGTGCTGAAACGGTACGTCGAGATACGGCAGCACACGTCCGCCTGACGCAAGCGTCGATTGCGCCATGAGCGGAATCACGTTGTCCACGCTCGGGTACGGATACACGTAATGCATTCGCGTCCAGACGCCCAGCGAGCCCAGCGCCTCGGCGAGTTCGAGCATGCGCGTCTTGACCGGCTTGCCGTTGATGAAGTCGGTGCGGTACTTGACATCTACGCCGTACGCCGAGGTGTCCTGCGAAATCACCAGCAGTTCTTTGACGCCGGACTTCACCAGCGATTCAGCCTCGCGCATTACTTCACCAATCGGACGGCTCACCAGATCGCCGCGCATCGACGGAATGATGCAGAAGCTGCAACGATGATTGCAGCCCTCGCTTATTTTCAGATACGCGTAGTGCTTCGGCGTGAGCTTGATGCCATGATCGGGCACCAGATCGATGAACTTGTTGTGCGGTTTCGGCAAGTGCAAATGCACCGCGTCCATCACTTCGTTCGGCGCATGCGGGCCGGTGACCGCGAGCACTTTCGGATGAATGTTGCGAATGAAATCGCCATCCTGTTTGGCGCCGAGGCAACCGGTCACGATGACTTTGCCATTCTCGGCCAAAGCCTCGCCGATGGCGTCTAGAGATTCAGCAACGGCGTCGTCGATGAAGCCGCACGTGTTGACCACGACGAGGTCCGCGTCCGCGTAGTCGCCGACGGTTTCATAGCCTTCGGCTTTGAGGCGCGTGAGCACCTGTTCGCTGTCGACGAGTGCTTTCGGGCAGCCGAGCGAGACGAAGCCGACTTTGGGATTGGAAATGTTTGAGCGCGATGAAACAGCGGCTTGATGCATAGGGGTTGTCATTCTGAGCGGAGCGAAGAATCCGGTGACCTAAAAAGACGTGTAGGGGGGGCAGCCTCTGCCCACGGTGGGTTAGCGGAACTCTCGTCGTGG
>JBBRVM010000432.1:0-3831 GCA_038246865.1 Burkholderiales bacterium | reverse complement strand
TTGCCGCCGCCAATGACGAACGGCGGGGCGAACGCGCGCGTGATCGCTTCGCCAATTCGCATTGCGCCTTCGGCGGTGCCGATGCCCCGGACAAAGACGCCAAATTCGTCGCCGCCCAGCCGCGCCGCAATCGCGTTTTCATCGGCGAGTGCCACTTCGAAGCGCTCCTTCATCTGACGCAAAACTTCGTCGCCAGCACCATGACCGAGGGTGTCGTTGACGTCTTTAAACTGATTTAAGTCGAGCAGCAAAAGCGTCGCAACGCTGCCGCCGCCAGCGGCCACTGAACTGTCAATCAATTCGTTGACCTCGCTCACCAGCCGTTGACGATTCAACAAACCGGTCAATGGGTCACGAAACGCCAGATGCTCGAGCAGCGATTGATAGCGCCGCCGATCCGTAATGTTGCGCCGCGCGCCCCACATCCGCACCAGCTTGCCGTCTTCGACAACGCCGAGCAGGGTCAATGAGAGCCAGTGATGGTCTTCGCCCTTGACCCTCAGGCGAAGCTCGCGTTCGCTTAACCGATAGCCTCGCTCAATCCAGTCTCGCAGCGACGAGCCTTTAAACAGCTCGGGCATAAAGTTCACGAGACGTCGCCCGATGAGCTGATTTAAATCGAGCTGATAGTCACGTGCGAACGTATCGTTGGCATCGTCAATGTAAGCGTGTAATCTGAGCGCAGCCAGTTGCTCGTCCGGCGGCAGCGCAACGTTGATCGGCGCCCGAATGTCTACCGACCAGATCGAGTCGTGACTGGCCTGAATGAATGCGCGGTGGCGTTCGCGGGTGACCGCGAGTTCTGCCTCGGACTTTGCGCGTTGAGATACCTCATGGGCGAGCGCCAGGAGATCAACCGCCGAGCTCGCGAAGGCTTCGGCATCACTGTCCCACGCTCGGGGATTTGCGCAGTCCTCAAAGCACACTACGCCCCACAACTGACCGTGGTGAAACACTGGCACATCGAGGAGCGCGCGGACGCCAGTTTGTGGCAAATAAGCCGCGCGGAACTCGTGCAAAACGTCATCTGATCGAGCATTCTCAACGGCAAGGCTGCGACGCTGAACAATCGCTGCAAAATAGGTAGGGTAGTCCGCCGCCAAAAGCGTGGTGAAGGGTTTTCTCATCAGACTAGTATCTGGGCCAGACGCTTCGTCGGCCTGCCGTTCATCCAGCTGATACAAGCAGTCCATACGGCTATGGTCGTCCGCGAATTGCCATAGACTGCCGCGTGCAACCTTCAACGCCGTCATGCTCTGCGAGATGATGTGTTTGGCGGCGGTCAGGAAGTCGGCGCGGTCCACCACCAGTGGGTCGCGCGCCAGAGAAAACAACGATTCGTGGTAGGTCAGCAATTGCTGTTCGCGCAACGCTGTGACGCTTACGTCCGCCAGCGTGCCGACGTAGCGGGGGCTTCCGTCGTCCGCCACCGTGCGCTGGCCGCGACACGACAACCAGACCAGATCGCCTGCTTGCGTGCGGACACGAAATTCGGCCTCTACGGATGGTGCGGCCGCCGCACAATCGCGAAGCAATTGTGAAATCGCCTCGCGGTCGTCGGCAACAACGTGCGCAGTGAACTCGTCAACCGGGCCGTAATACCGGCCCGGTTTCAACGTCTGAAACGACAAGACGTTGTGATAAAGATCGATCAACCCGGTCGCCGGAAAATAGTCCCACAGCCCGACGCCACCGGCTTCCAGCGCACGATGTAACAGCGGCTCGTTTTCACCAAACGGAACCTTTGTCAAGCGAGCGATGCGGGGCTCTGCCACTAACTCTCCAAATTTGCGAAAACCTAACGTTCGCAGTGCGACTATGCTGCCTGCATTGCGGCCTCAACAGCGCGTTTTTTGCTGGTTCAAATTTACGGCGAATGCGCGTCCATGAGCGCATCCAGACCGACTGGCCACTGGCTGCCAACTTCACCGTCAAGCGCTGATGGTAGCGCCATTTGTGCTCCATGAACAGCGCGTCGACTGGTGCAAATCCTACCTGGACAAGTGGGATCGCACCTCGCGCGGGCATGCTGGCATTACGGATTCGATTCTGGAGGAGGGTCGGCGTGCCACTTTCCCGACAAGCAGAGTTGACTGACCGGTCGGTCGGGAATACTATTTCGCCTTGTTCTGATCGTCATTGACATTCAGAGAAGGATTTTTCATATGTATACGCAATCCCTTGACCTTGCGAATCAGGAAGCTGGTCGTCTTGATCCGTCGGTATCGCCCGCTGAAGAGCAGTTTCTGGCCCGCATCGCACGCGACGAACGGATCGAGCCGCAAGACGAAATGCCCGAGGCCTACCGCAAAAGTCTGATCCGGCAGATTTCGCAGCACGCGCATTCGGAGGTCGTCGGCATGCTGCCGGAGGGCAACTGGATCACGCGAGCGCCGTCGCTCAAGCGCAAAGAGATCTTGCTGGCGAAGGTGCAGGACGAGGGCGGTCATGGCCTTTACTTGTATTCCGCAGCCGAGACATTGGGGGCGAGCCGAGAAGACTTGATTGACGCTCTGCATTCCGGCAAGGCGAAGTATTCGAGTATCTTCAACTACCCCACCGACACGTGGGCCGACATTGGCACCATCGGCTGGCTGGTTGATGGCGCTGCGATCATGAATCAGGTGCCGCTTTGCCGCTGCAGCTACGGGCCGTATGCGCGCGCCATGGTTCGTGTTTGCAAAGAAGAGTCTTTCCACCAGCGGCAGGGTTTCGATATCGTGCGCCGGAGTGCCTGCGCAGAAGCAGATGGCACAGGAATCGGTGAACCGCTGGTGGTGGCCGACGCTCATGATGTTTGGCCCGCACGACAGCGATTCCGAGCACACGGGTCAGGCAAGCGCGTGGGGCATCAAGCGCATCAGCAATGATGACTTGCGGCAAAATTTCATTGACGTCACGGTGCCGCAGGCCGCGTTTCTTGGGCTGACTTTGCCCGACCCGCTACTGAACTGGACTGCCGAGCGTGGCCATTACGCTTTTGGCCCCATTGACTGGAACGAGTTCTGGCGCGTGGTGAAAGGCGACGGTCCCTGCAATGCAGAGCGTTTGAATGATCGCGTTCAGGCTTTTGAGCACGGGCGTTGGGTGCGTGAGGCCGCCGCAGCCCACGCTGATAAACGTGCATCAAGAGCGGTTTCGGCTGCATCGGAAAGGATGGCGGCATGACCGCGAAACCGGAATCGGATTGGCCGTTGTTTGAAGTGTTCATCCGCAGCAAGCAGGGGCTTGATCACAAGCATGTCGGCAGCCTCCATGCCAGCGACCCTGCCCACGCGGTGACCCTGGCGCGAGACGTCTACACGCGCCGGCAAGAGGGGGTGAGCATCTGGGTGGTGCCGTCGAACGCGATTACCGCAAGCGACCCGGATCAAAAGTCAGACAACTTCGACCCGATGGCGTCAAAGATTTATCGACATCCTACGTTCTACGATATTCCTGAAGAGATTGGGCATATGTAGCGCGCTACCCTCGGTGTGAGGAAGGCCCTTGTAGGAGCGGCTTGCCGCGACCGCGCGTTCGACGCATCACCCGGTCGCGGCAAGCCGCTCCTACAAGGGCATCACCCTTCTGCAAACATTTGAGCGATATGCCCAACACTCTCTCCGAAATAACACTCCTGACGCTCGCCGATACCTGCCTGCTCTGGGGCCACCGACTCTCTGAGTGGTGTGGTCACGGCCCCGCGCTTGAAGAAGATATTGCGCTCACCAACACAGCGCTTGATGTCATCGGCCAGTCGCGCGTGCTGCTGCAACTGGTGGCTGCCCGAAGAACGCCGACGACGACTGAAGACGCGCTTGCTTACTTTCGTGACCCGCACGAGTTTCG
>JBBRVM010000431.1:0-3869 GCA_038246865.1 Burkholderiales bacterium | reverse complement strand
TGGGGGGGTGTCGGCCTCCATGCGAGACGTGACGGTAGGCGTGGCGGCATGGGCCTACACCTGAGCTTTCGGAGGTCGGATGTCTGAAATAGAGGAAACGATAGCGAGACAGGAAAGCGTGAAACTGCTTTTTGGTACAACTGAAAGCACGCCCCGCGACTTTACCGATATCGTGCGGATGCGTGCCTCGATGCATCCGGAGAAGGTCGCTTTTACCTTCCTTAAAGACGGCGAGGTGCCGACAGCCAGCCTCACGTATGGGGAGCTGGACAGCAAAGCGCGTGCCATTGCGTGTTCATTGGTAGCGGTGTCCGCGCCGGGCGATCGGGCCTTGTTGCTATTCCAGAACGGTCTTGAATTCATCAGCGCATTCGTCGCCTGCCTCTACGCCGGCATCGTCGCGGTTCCCGTGTATCCGCCGCATTCGCGTAAGGAATACTGGCTTCGTCTTGAAACGCTCGCTAGCGATTGCTCGGCCGGATTCGTGCTCGGTACCGCCGACTATCTGGCCGATCTCGACCGGCATACGGAAGCGCTGCCTACGTTGCGCGTTTGCGCCAGGACCGCGGTCGACTTAGTCGATCGCGAAACCGATCTTGTCGATGGTTTTGAGTTGCGGCCGCATCCTTTGGGGTTTCTGCAATACACGTCGGGTTCGACCTCGCTGCCGAAGGGCGTGATGGTCACGCAAGAGAACTTGCTGCACAACCAGCAGATGATGCAGGCCGCGTTCGGCCACGATCACGACAGCGTCTTCGTGTCCTGGTTGCCGCTGTTCCACGATATGGGCCTGATCGGTAATGTGCTGCAGTCGATTTATGTCGGTGCGCGTTGCTACATCATGACGCCGGCTGCTTTTCTGCAGAAGCCCATGCGTTGGCTCCAGGCGATCTCGGACTATCGCGCCAGCTCCAGCTTTGCCCCCAATTTCGCTTACGACTTGTGCGCCAGACGCGGCGCACCAGAAGAGCTGGCGCGTCTCGACCTGAGTCGCTGGAGCATGGCGTTGAACGGCGCCGAGCCCATTCGTCCCGAGACGCTGGCGCGTTTTTCGGACAAGTATGCATCCTGCGGTTTCGATGAACGTGCCTTCTATCCGGGCTATGGCCTAGCCGAAGCGACCCTGTTCGTTTCCGGTGGCGGAAGGCTGAGAGGTATCACGTATTTCGACGCTGATGCTGAGCTGCTCGACCGCGCGAAACTGGCGCGTCCGGCGCAAGCCGATGCGCTCGCACGGCGTCTAGTGAGTTCCGGGCGCGCATGGCACCACACGTCGCTAGTCATCGCCGACCCGGCAACTTCCATGCGCTGCGCGGATGGCGTGATTGGTGAAATCTGGGTACGCAACAGCAGCGTCGCCATTGGCTACTGGGCACGCGATGAAGAGACCGAGAACGCCTTCAGGGCAATGTTGAATGATGAGTCCGACGGCGGACATTACCTGCGTACCGGCGATCTAGGCTTCATGCACGAAGGTCACCTATTTGTCACTGGTCGTCTCAAGGAACTGATCATCCTGCGCGGGGCGAACTACTACCCGCAAGATATCGAGCGCGCAGTGCAGGACGCGTCGCCGTGCCTCAAGCAAGGCGGGGGCGCTGCTGTATCTATTGAAGTCGATGGCGAAGAGCAATTAATCGTTGTCCAGGAAGTCGACCGCACGTACATGCGCAAGCTGGACGCTGAAGCCGTGCTCCAGGAAGCAAGGCAGGCCGTGCTGCAGTCGCTTGGAGTACTGCCGCATGCGGTGGTATTGATCCGGCCTGCAACGCTTGCCAAGACGTCCAGCGGCAAGATCCAGCGTCAGATCACCCGCATGCAGTTTCTGGAAGAGACGCTGGACGTGATCGCCTCGCGACGATGGTCGATCGTAACGGACGATGCAGATATCCCTGCGCTGGACGCTAACGACGATGTCGCAGATCCTCGCGACGCCGCAGCCTGGACGCTCTCGCTCAGATCGATGGTCGCGCGCCATCTGCGCGCGCATCCCGACGCCGTGCAGGCGACGGACACCGCGATCGAACTGGGGCTCGATTCGCTTGCGATGGCCGGCATCCAGCATTCCGTGAAATCGTTAGGCGGTCCGGAGTTGCCGTTGGCGCGTTTCTTCGACAACGCCTCGTTGGCCGAACTCGGAGAATATCTGGCCGTTCGTGCCATGGAGAACGGCGAGGAATCGGGGCAGGTGACTGCTGCGCTCGACGATGACACGGGCGCCGAGGGGCCTTTGAGCGACAACCAGCGTCAGCTGTGGCTGTTGCACACGGTCGCACCCGATAGTGCGGCCTATCACGTACCGGTTTGCTTGAAAGGCAGGTTCGATGCCGCCTCGTTGCAGCTTGCGCTGAACGAGTTGTTCGCTCGCCATGGCATCTTGCAAACCGCTTACTCCGAACACGAAGGCGAGGGCCGCCAGCGACGCATCTCAAAGCCGCCGCTGGTTTTGATCGTGGATGCGACCAGCGAAAGCGACGCCGAGATGCGGACCCGCATTCAGTCCGACTGCCGCGCGCTCCATGATCTCGCCAGTGGTGAGGTCTGCCGAATTGCGCTTTATCAGCGCCCCACGGGCGATCATTACCTGCTGTTCGTGTTCCACCACATCGCCGTTGACTTGGTGTCGATTCAGCGGCTGATCGCCGAGTTCGGACAGCTGTATCGTGCGCTCGCCAGTGGATCGCCCCTGCCAGTCGCCACTTCTGGGCCATGTTATCGGCTGTTTGTGGCTGCGCAGGAACGCTACCGATCGAGCGCGAGAGGCGCTCGCGCTAAAGCATTCTGGCGTTCCCGGTTAGACCATGAACTGCCCGTGCTGCAGCTTCCCATGGACCATCCTCGGCCCAAGCTGCAGACCTTTTCCGGAACTTCGTTCGATTTCTCCCTGGGCCAGCGTTTGAGCGAGCGCATTCGGCTCGCTTCCAAACGCTTGGACGTTACGGCCAGTACGGTGTTGTTGACTGCATACAACGTGCTGCTGTCGCGCTTGTCGGGTCAATCCGAAGTCGTTGTCGGCGTGCCGATGAGCGGACGTTACCTTGACGGTTTCCAGCACACCGTAGGTTACTTCGTCGAACCGGTCGTGCTGTATGTCGCAATGCCGGCTGAGCTATCCTTCGCACAGCTGGCCCACTCGGTGCAGTCGGATCTAGCTGATGCGTTTGATCATCAGGGCGGGGTGCTGTCCGAGCTGATGGAGCGCTCCAGCCACCATTCCGATCGCAGTGTACCTCCGGTGTTGCAGACGTTGTACACGTTCTATCCTGCCTCGCGAGATGGGTTCCTGCCGTTCCATGGTGACCTCGCCGAAGTGCCGGCCATGCTCGCGAACATGCCCGTGGTGGTGTGTCCGCTGCCGAGTCCGGGCGCGCAGCTCGACATTTCCCTGCTGGTCGCTGACGACGGCAGCGGCTATCACGCCCGTTTCGAATTCAATACCGATCTGTTTGAAACCGCCACGGTGCGCCGCTTCGCCGAGCGCTTCCGCATGCTGTTGGAATCGGTCGTGGAAGATCCTTACTGTTCCGTCTCGCGGATAGCGTTGCTGCCGGACGATGAACGCCAGTTGTCGCTCAGCACTTGGAACAGTACAGCGGTAGATTACGGCGAAAGCCGTCCGCTCCACGAGATCATCGACGCATACGCAGACGCGCATCCCGATCAAATCGCGGTGCGTTGCGAAGGCCAGTCGCTCAGCTATGGCGAGCTCAAGCATCGTTCCGACGACATGGCGCGGTTGCTGTCAGCTTGTGGGGTCGGTGTCGACAGCTGCGTTGGCGTTTTCATGCACCGCTCGCTGGAGCTGATGGTTGCGTTGCTCGGCGTGCTGAAGGCCGGCGGTGCCTACGTGCCCGTTGATCCGGACTATC
>JBBRVM010000430.1:0-3882 GCA_038246865.1 Burkholderiales bacterium | reverse complement strand
GGGCGAAAGCGCGAAGGTCAACGGCAAAATGGCAAAAAAATAGTCGCCGAGGGGGCGCAATATGACAAACCGGCGTAGTTTTTTAGGTGAGGGCTTCGCGCTCACGTTTGCAGCATCGGGTGTGCTCGAATTCAGCGTGGCGAATGCTGCAAATGCGCCGCTGCTCATGACCTATCAGGGTCGGCTTAGCAGCCCGACCGGCATACCGCGTTCTGGCAGCTATTCAATAATTTTCCGGATGGTCGATGCGGCGGGTGTCGGCCTTCCGGCTAGTATGCCGTGGCAAGAGACCCATTCCTCCGTCCCTGTAGTCAACGGCTTTTTCTCTGTTCAGCTCGGGAGCCTGACGCCGTTGACGGAAGCGATGTTTGTCGGGCCTCCGACCGACATTTTCGGAGCCGTGCGCTACATGCAGATTACCGTCAACGGAGAGGCGCTGGCCCCTAATTTGCGCATCAACAGCGCCGCGTATGTAATTACGACACCTCAGGGAACACCCGGCCCGACGGGATTGCAGGGGATAGCCGGTGTGACTGGTGCGGGCGGTTCAACAGGCGCAGCGGGGACGACTGGAGCCGCAGGCTCAACCGGTGCCATCGGGCCAACTGGCGCGAATGGTGTTGCGGGCGGGACGGGGCCGACCGGCAGTATCGGGGCGACCGGACAGCAAGGTATTGCAGGCTCCACCGGGAGCACAGGTCTTGCAGGAGCGACAGGATCTCTTGGGGCACCGGGTGCTTTCGGGCCAACGGGTGCCACTGGTATGGCAGGTGTTCAGGGGCCGCAGGGGTTCCAAGGCGTCACCGGCCCTCAGGGGCTATCAGTCGTCGGCCCGACAGGACCGACAGGTCCAGTCGGAACTACGGGGGTCTTCGGCCCAACCGGGCTTACGGGAGTGACCGGAGCTACTGGGCCAACTGGCCCTATCGGAGCGACCGGACCAACGGGCGCGACTGGACCCAGCGGCGCAACCGGATTTGGTCCGCTCGCCACTCAAGGCGATTCAGTGCGTGACATATTCGTTGCACGGATCTCGCGCAGCTATGTCGCCTGATTCGCAGACTGCGGCGCGGATCGCTGCGGTGATCGCGAGCTGCTGTTTTGCTTCTCTCACATGGGCGCAGTCATCGTCGAGCAATTCCTTTTCTCTGGAATCGTCGCTGCTGACAGGTGCCGCGCGCTCCACGTCATCGAATTTCACCGCTGAGACCTGCGTGTCGCCTGGCATGGGCGGTGTGTCCAGTAGTACGAACTTTGCATTGACGACTGGCTGCGGTGCCGCGCTGACGCTTAGTCAGTCCGAACGTGCCGCGCTCGGACTGCTGGAACCGGGCCCAGTTGCCGTTCCGACTACGTCCGATTTAGCCCAAGTCGTGCTGCCAATACTGCTGGCACTAATGGGCTGGCTCACCCTCCGTCGCCGCAGTCGCTCGCGCGCGGATACGCATCCCGGTCAAGCCAACCTGCGGACGTGACGACCAGGTATCGTGCGTTTGCGCGCCATGCGCATTCGTGCCTCGTGCAAATTGCCGTACTGGCGACATGACAACGCCGCGTGTTTGCCTCAACATGATCGTCAGGAACGAGGCGGCGATCATCGAGCGCGCGCTCGAGTCGTTGTTGCCCCTAGTATCCAGCTACGTGATTCTCGACACCGGATCGAGTGACAACACGGTTGCCCTGATCAAACGCTACTTTGACGCTGGTGGTGTGCCCGGAGAAATTCATCACGGGAGGTTTGAAAATTTCGGACAGGCTCGCAATGATGCATTGGCGCTTTGTCAGGCCTCAACGCTTGCCTACGACTACATTCTGCTCACCGATGCCGACATGCAGCTTTCTTTGGTGGATGCGCACGCGCTCAACAGTCTGACAGCTGCGGCTTATCTGGTCCGGCAGCGAAACGCGATCAGCTATTTCAATGTGCGGCTGTTGCGGCGTGATGTTTCTGCACGCTATGTGGGCGTGACCCATGAGTACCTTGATCTGGCCGGACATAACGCAGAGCCGCTAGCGGCTATCGAATTCAGTGACTTTGCCGATGGCGCAAACCGGCCACAAAAAGCTGCGCGCGATGTCGCGCTGTTGTCAGGATATCTCGAAGATCATCCGCAGGATGCCCGCTCACTGTTTTATCTGGCGCAGTCGTACCGCGATGCGGGACAGTTGGCTGACGCCATTGCGGCCTACGGGAAACGGCTGGCAATAGAGGGCTCGGACGAGGAGACATGGTATGCACAATATCAGTTGGCGCTTTGCCAGCGTGATCTCGGAAACCGGCCGGGGTTCGTAGCTGGCTGCCTCGCAGCGTTTCAGCGCCGTCCGTGGCGCGCTGAGCCTTTGCACGCGCTGGCGAAACACTACCGCGAACAGAACGCACAGGCGACGGCGCTGCTGTTCGCCGAGACCGCTGCGGCCATCCCGTTTCCCAAGCGAGACATCCTCTTCATTGATGATTTCATCTATGCGACAGGCTGCCTGGAAGAACTTGCGATCAGCGGCTATTACGGCGCACGACCGGAGCAGCGGCGTCAGGGCGCCGAAGCCTGCAACACACTTGCGCTTAACCGGAACACGCCGGACGCACATCGCGATATGGCCCGCAACAATCTGCTGTTCTACGCCCTGACATCCGCAGAGCTGTTCGGTGACTGTCGCCTTGTTGAACTGGACATCAGCCTGCCAGCACCGTGGGCCGCGATGAATCCAAGCCTCGCTTGTGACGGCCACGGCAACCTTTACATGTTGGTGCGCGGCGTGAACTACCGTATTGAAGCCGATGGTCGTTATGAGGTGCATGACCCGGCTGGTATCGTTCGTACGCAGAACTATTGGTGTGAACTCACCGGGACGCTACATGCGGCAGCACCGAAGCTGGTATCGGATCGTGCCTCGCGAAAAGCGCTGGCAACCGCCCTTATCTGCGGGTATGAGGACTGCCGCCTGTTCCGCTGGCGTGATCGTTGGTGGGCAAGCGCGACAGTGCGTGATCAGGATCCGCAGATGCGCGCCGAGATGGTGTTGCTCGAATTCGACGACGAGGGCTCGGTGCACGTTGCGCGAGCGCTGCGTGGCTATGGCACGCAGGTTCATGAGAAGAACTGGATGCCCTGCGTTCGCGACGACGAACTGCTGTTTGTCTATGGCTGTGACCCGCTGGTCGTTCTCAAGGTCGTACAGATTGACGATGACATCGCGCACCTGAAGGTTGCCGTCGACAACGTTCCGACGATCGCGGCAGGTCATCTGCGCGGCGGTTCACAGTTGATACCGTTTGACGACGGTTGGCTGGCAATCACTCACGAGGTGGTGTTTGCGGGATCGGCGCGTCACTACCTGCATCGCATGATCTGGCTCGACGCAGCCTTCAGGCTACGGCGCATCACCATGCCATTTTTCCTGAAACACGAAGGCGTCGAATTTGTTGCTGGGCTCGCAAACGTAGCGGGAAGCGATACGGTTGTTGTCTCATTCGGTGTCCGCGACGCTGAAGCTGCGCTGGCGCAGATAAGCTTCGCCGGGATTCGTGCCGCCCTGCGCGAGGTCTAGCGCATTGACGTAAGTCCCGTCGCGCCACATCGCGGGCGGCGGACGCAGCAGTGTGTCATCGAACTCGGCTTGATACCAGCTGAACGGGACGCCGTATTTGAGTTCCAGCAACGCCCAAAAATTGACGTCCCAACTGAAGCGTGGAGATTCCACCGACACGCAGTGCAGAAACTCATCGTTGAGATATTCGGCATGAGCCGCGTCGCACACCAGGAAGCCGCCACAGTAGTGCCAGCAGATTTGTGTCCATATCTGAGCGTCGCTGTAGGGGTCGCGGCGGTAGCAGCCCGGCGCGATGAGCGGGTAACGTGGTTCGAACGATTTCAGCGCGCC
>JBBRVM010000429.1:0-3909 GCA_038246865.1 Burkholderiales bacterium | reverse complement strand
TCCGAATTGATGGCGCTGTAGCGCCACACTAACGCTTTTTGCTACCCGCCATTTTGCGTCGCCACTCTAGCCCCAACTCTAGCGCGTCGTCAATGTCTGCTCATTCGATTCCTCACCATATCGCCGTCGTCATGGACGGCAATGGTCGATGGGCGCAGAAGCGATTTCTGCCCCGCGTGGCGGGCCACCGTCAGGGCGTGGAAGCTGTGCGCGCGCTGATCCGTAGCGCCGGCGAGCATGGCGTTGAGTCGCTGACGGTGTTTGCCTTCAGCAGCGAGAACTGGCAGCGACCGCCCGACGAAGTTTCGTTTCTGATGGATCTTTTTTTGCGGGCATTGCGCGACGAAGTGCAAAAAATGCACACCAGCGGCATCCGCTTTCGTGCGGTCGGCGACACCTCCGTACTCGATGATGAAACGCGCCGATTGATTGATGATGCAGAGGAGCTTACCGCGCAAAACGGGAAGCTGCAGTTCAATGTGGCCGTGAATTACGGCGGTCGCTGGGACATTGAGCAGGCCGTTGCCAAGGCCGCCGAAAAGGGCGATGCGAGCCGGTTCGCAGAGTACCTGTCATTCGCCGGACAAACCGATCCCGATTTGTTTATTCGCACTGGCGGCGAGCGGCGAATCAGCAATTTTTTGCTCTGGCAAATGGCCTACACGGAGCTTTATTTCACCGATACGCTGTGGCCGGATTTCGGTGCGGACGAGTTTGAAAAGGCACTGTCCTGGTATGCCGTACGCGAACGTCGATTCGGTAAAACGAGCGATCAGATTCGCGAAACCGTTCCCGTTGCGCTTTAGTCGTGGATCCGTCATGAAACTCCTCACGGCTGAGCTGAAGACGCGGATCGTTACTGCGGTCATTCTTGCTGTGATTGTGATCGCAACGTTGGCTACGCGATCAACAGCGTTGTGGGCGCTGCTGGTATTGCTGTTTTGCCTCGCTGCCGCGTGGGAGTGTTTGCGACTGATACCGAATCTGTCAACTCCCGCGAAAGCGCTTTCGTGGATGTGCATCCTTGGCGGGCTCGGCTTCCTTGCGTTCGCCTTGTTTGGCGAGGGCATGACAGGTCGCTATCCGTTCATCTCGAAAGCGCTCACCGGCTTGCTCGTGCTTGCCTCTGCGTTTTGGCTCTTCGTGGTGCCGTTGCAAGTGCGAAGCCACAGCATCGCGATCTATTCATGGTGGGCACGCCTTACGGTGCCGTTGCTGATCTGTTCGGCGTGGCTCGCAGCGGTGGTGTTGCAGCGCTCCGGTGTTTCCTTTTTGCTTGCAGTCGTCATGACGACTGTCGTGGCGGATGTGTCGGCCTACTTTGTGGGGCGGACGTTGGGGCGCGTGAAACTGGCACCCTCGATTAGTCCCGGCAAGACGCGCGAAGGTGCCATTGGCGGGGTGGTGGCGGCGTCACTTTGGGTTGCCTTGATGGCCTGGTATTTGGGTCTTGTTGATGGGGTTTCAGGTGTGCTGCTTGCAGCACTTGCGGGGGCGTTTCTAGGCGTTTTCGCGGTGCTTGGGGATTTGTGGGAGTCGTTGCTGAAGCGTCAGGCCGGTGTCAAAGATTCAAGCCGACTGCTTCCGGGGCATGGTGGCGTGCTGGATCGCATTGATGCGCAGCTCGCGGTGCTGCCACTGGCAACACTTCTTCTAACGCTGGTAAATCCGTTATGGTGACGTCATGATTCGGGTGGCGCTACTCGGGGCGTCAGGCTCTATCGGCAGCAGTACTCTGGCGGTGTTGCGACAGCATCGCGAGCACTTTCAACTCGTGGCCATCGCCGCGCGTAGCGACTGGCAACGACTGCTACCTATCATCGAGGAATTCAAGCCGTCGATTTGCGCGCTTGAGGACACTGGCTCAGCGATGGCGCTGCGCGAAGCGTTTTCCCGGCATCATGCTGACGTTCGCGTTGAAGCGGGTGCCGACTCGATCACAGCACTGGCAGAGATGGCGCAAGTTGATGTGGTCGTGGCCGGCATTTCCGGCTTTGCGGGACTGCCGTCGACCTGGGCGGCGGTTCGTGCGGGCAAGGCGGTGCTGTTGGCCAACAAAGAAGCGCTGGTCGCGGCGGGCCGTTTGTTGCTTGATCAGGCTCAGGCGAGCGGCGCACGATTGCTGCCGATTGATAGTGAGCACAACGCTGCGTTTCAGTGTTTGAGCGGGCTTGAATGTGACCGGGCGCGGGTACGCGCAGTGACGCTCACGGCATCAGGCGGGCCGTTCCGGACACGTGATCTCAATACGTTTGATTCGATTACGCCGACCGAGGCGTGCAAGCATCCGACGTGGTCGATGGGGCGCAAAATTTCGGTGGATTCAGCGACCTTGATGAACAAGGGGCTGGAGGTGATCGAAGCTTCGTTGTTGTTCAATCGTCCGGCGCGCGACATCCGCGTGCTGATTCATCCGACCAGCACGGTGCACGCGATTGTCGAGTTCGTCGATGGCTCCATGCTTGCGCATTTGGGACCGGCGGATATGCAGGTGCCGATCGCACATGCGCTGGCGCAGTTGCTTCCGGCAACGGAGGGGGCAGCATTAGAGACCAGGAATCGCTTGTCGCTTTCAGTGCCGCCGTTGTCTCTGGCTACCGCGCGAACGCTCGAATTTTTTGACGTCGATGCCGAGCGCTTTCCCGCACTGGAGTTGGCCTATCAGGCGCTAGAGCGTGGGCAGGGCGCTTGCCTCGCGCTGAACGCGGCTAACGAAGTAGCGGTGGCCGGATTTCTTGATGGCGCTGTTCGCTACACCGATATCGTTTCACTCACCGAGCGAACTCTTGAGCAGGTTGACTTGTCCGAACCCACAACTATCGAGGAAGTGTTCGCGCGCGATGAGCTGGTTCGGAGAGAAACGCAACGATTGCTGTCAAAAATGTCCTTGAAGGCTCACACCTGATGGCGATTTTCGGCAGCTCGCTGTTCGGTTTTCTGATCGCTGTTGCGATTCTGGTGACGATTCACGAATTGGGGCACTATCTGGCCGCGCGCTGGTGCGGCGTAAAAGTGTTGCGTTTTTCAGTCGGATTCGGGCCAGTACTGGTCAAGTGGATGGGCAAGCGCAGCATTTTTAAGGGCACCGAATTCGCGATTTCGGCTCTCCCGCTGGGCGGTTACGTTCGCATGCTCGATATGCGTGACCCCGAATGCATGGGTGTCAAGTCTATTGAAGGTGACGCCGCTTTCAACACCCGACCGTTGTGGCAGCGCTCAGTCATCGTCGCGGCGGGGCCCGCTGCGAACTTCGTGCTCGCCGCCGTGCTCTATGCCTTTGCGCTAGCCGCACCAGATCGCGATCTGGCGGCGTTAGTCGCGGCACCAGAGGCCAGTACACCGGCGGCTGAAGCGGGGCTTCGTGGTGGCGAGAGAATCCTGCGCATAAATGATCGTGCCGTTGCGCACTGGGGCGATGTGCGTTGGGAGTTGTTGACCAGCTTGTTTCAACAGGAATTGAAGCTTGACGTTGAATCGCGGGGCGTCGAGCGAACCTTCACGCTGCAACGCCGAACCGAGGACGTCAGTGCCTCACCTGCGAGCGTCGGCGCGCGCTTGTCCGGCTGGGGCCTTGGTTTTGACCAGCCCGCCGTGATCGGCAACGTCATGGCCGCAGGCCCCGCCGAGAAAGCGGGGCTACGGGAAGGAGACCGCGTCGTTGCCGCGCAAGATATTCCCGTCCGCCAATGGTCGCAATTTACCTCCGCGATTCGCTCAGCACCCGATCAGCCGGTTCGCCTTGCTATCGAGCGCAGCGGCAGTCGTCAGGAATTCGTGGTGACGCCGCGCAAAGAGACGCTCAACGGACAAACGATTGGGCGAATTGACGTCGCCGCCATCAGCTCGCTCAAGCTAGGTGATAGTTGGGTGGTTGATCGCGAGCGATCAGTACCCGAGGCGGTAGTCGCT
>JBBRVM010000428.1:0-3912 GCA_038246865.1 Burkholderiales bacterium | reverse complement strand
TGCGGCAATCAAAGCTTAAACCGTGGGAAACTGGATTCCTGTCCGCACTCACGGGAATTGCGGTGATCAGTGTCCCTTCCTTTTCCCGCGCCGCTTCGCGTGACGCATCAGGATGGATATTTATGGGGCTTTGCGTTTTGGCGCTGTCTGTTGCTGCATACTTCAGCAAGCGAATACGTTATCAGGGATAGCGCCAATGTGCATGTGATTTGAGCGCCTCATGGTGATTTTTTTCACAATGGGGTGCTTTGAATCGCTTAAACTTCACTTCAATAAGCAAACGCCTATGCGGGCGAGCGCCACGGCCCCGCACAAATGCAGCGGTGCACTGTTTTCAAGCGAGTCGACCCGCAGCGCAGATCAAAGTGGGTCGCTCAATCACAAACAGCAAACTCCGCAAGCATTTGCCAGTTGCCGCGAAAATCACGTTCCCCAACGCGGGTGCATCGGCGGCACACCAACTTCACCAATACGGCTGAACGGATAGTCCGAGTCAATGATGACCGTCTTGAGCTGCTGACACTCAGCCATGTTCAACAACGGACATCGGTCGAAATTACTCCGCAGCACATGATCGGATTTGAGCGTGATCATTTCACACTGAATTTCCCCGTTTCGCGCGAGTTTGCCCGCAATTCGTCGCGTGCCCCTCGCGGGCTTGAAAGGGTCTCCCTACATTACGTTCCATCGCACTAACGCGACCGAACTAATAAAGGGAAACACTCCATGAAAACCACAACATTCACCGGCACGCTCTCCAGCACCGAACGCGCTCTGACCGCTGCAATCGCCGTCACACTGAGCCTTGTAACGACCACCGTCATCGCTATGGCATTTCAGGGCGCCGCGTTGGCCGACAGCCCCACGCTGATCGCGATGCTCAGCAAAGCGTTTGGTTAAGCCGTGAAGTACGTAACAGCACTTGCGCTGAACATGTCGCTCAACCAACGGCCGGCCGCAAACTCGCCCACGCCTGACGACATGGCGACAACTACGCGCAACCAGTGCAGGGGGCTCAGTTCCACCGACTGAGTCACCCGCACTGGTTGTGCGCAGTTCCTCGCTGCCGATCAGCCCTTGAATTTAATCAACCAGTTCAGCAACTTCGTCGCGCGATGTGCATAGGGCGGCTGAAACAGCATTTGGATTGCAGAGAACGGACCCTGGTAGAACACCGGGCGCAACTTCGAGAACGTGTTGAAGCCTTCGCGCGAATGATAGTGGCCCATGCCGCTCGCGCCCACGCCGCCAAACGGCAGATCGTGCTGCCCAACATGCACCAGCGCTTCGTTGACCCCAACGCCACCTGACATGACATTCGAGATGTAGAAGTCCTGCAGTTGACGGTCGTGGGTAAACGGATACAGAGCGAGCGGACGATCATGGCTGTTAATGTAGTCGGCCACTTCCTCTTTGTTGCGATAGGTGCGAATCGGCAGAATCGGGCCGAAGATTTCGCGCTGCGACACTTGCATATCTGGCGTCAGATTCAGCACCAGATGCGGCGGGAATTTGCGCAGCGCCACGTTAGGTGTCTGCCCTGCGGCCAGATTGATGAGCGTTGCGCCTTTGGCGCTAGCGTCATCGAGCGTGCCTTGCAGCCGCTCATACGAGCGCGCGTCGATGATGGAGGTGTAGTCGGGGCCGTTCATGTCGGGAAAGCGCTCAGCGAATAGTCGCTGGCAATGCGCGGCAAATTCGTCGGCCTTTCCTTCCGGCAAAAACACGTAGTCGACGTTGGTGCAGATCTGCCCCGCGTTGAACATCTTCACCCACATGATGCGCTCGGCCGCCGTCTTGATCGAAAAGTCGGGGCCGACCACGGCCGGCGCTTTGCCGCCAAGCTCGAGCGTCACCGGCGTCAGGTTGCGCGCCGCGTTGGCCATCACCGCGCGGCCGGTGGTGCCCGATCCGGTGAATAGCAAATGATCGAACGGAATCGACGAAAACGCGGGGCCGCGACCGCCACCGTCTTCGAAAAATTTGAGTTTGTCTTCGGGGAAATAGTTGGGACTGATCGCGCCGAGCAACTGCGCCAGATGGCGAGAGTTTTCAGACATTTTGACCATCGCGCGATTGCCCGCCGCGAAGATCGCCGCCAGCGGCGCAAAGGTGAGATTCAACGGAAAGTTCCACGGCACGATGACGCCGACCACTCCGAGTGGTTGCGGAATCACGCGATTTCGTGCGCCCGGATACATCAGAAAATCGATGTGGCGGCGCTGCGGACGCATCCACTTCTTCAAATGGTTCGCGGCGTCGTTGATACTTTCCAGCACGACGAAAAACTCGGCAAACAGCGTCTCGAATTCGGAACGGTTTCCATAGTCCGCATTGATCGCAGCGACCAGCGCTTCGCGGTTTTCCTTGAGCAGACGTGACAACGAGTTAAGGTCTGCCAGACGCTCGGAATAGCCGGGCTCGGGGTGGCTGCGATACGCCGCGCGCTGCGCGTCAAATGCGCGCTGAAATTCCTCGGGGATGGCGGGGCCGAGCGCTGGGGTGTCAAGCATCGGCGTGGTCAAAGTATTCACAACATGTTTCTCTGGTGACGTACGGTCGGTGACGTGGGGTAGCTGGCATACGCTTGGCGTGAGCCTTTTCGTGGATCCGCTCGCATCGTACAACTTTTTAGTGAAACCTTTTGTTTGTAAGGGCTGGCTTAGAAAACCGAAAAAAGTCGACTTTATCCGTAAACTGGTTTGAGCCCCTAAGCAGACGTACTTTCACGAGAAAGCTGTTTGTTTTCCAGCCGCCGCGAAGCGATCCAGATCAGCAGCAAAACCGGCACGCCCATTAGCGCGGTACTCATGAAAAATACGTTGTAGCCGACGGCGTCCACCGCGACGCCGGAGAAACCTGCGAGCCACTTCGGCAACAGCAACATCATCGACGACAACAACGCATATTGCGTTGCCGAATAATTGATATTGGTCAGGCTCGACATGTAGGCAATGAATGCACTGGACGCGATGCCGCCGCTCAAATTGTCAAGCGAAATTACCGCAGTCAGACCCGTCACGTCATGTCCGCGCAGCGACAACCACGAGAACAGCAAATTACTCGCGGCCGACAAAATGGCACCGAGCATCAAAGTACGCATCACGCCGAACCGCATCGACAGCACGCCACCTAGAAACGCGCCGACCAGTGTCATGATCACCCCATAAATTTTGGTGATCGCAGCGACCTCGTCCTTGGTGTAGCCCATGTCAACATAAAACGGGTTGGCCATGATGCCCATCACGATGTCGCTCACGCGGTACGTCGCGATCAGCGCGAGCACCAGGAGCGCGTTCCAGCCGTAGCGCCGGAAGAAATCGGCGAACGGCTCGACCAGCGCGCTCTGCATCCACTCGCCGATATTTTTGGCGCGCGCGAACGGACGCGCGATGGGCTCGCGTGTGAACAGCACGGTGACGAAGCCGACGATCATCGATGCGGCCATCACCAGATACGCCACTTTCCAGCTATTCGGGTCATACTTTTCTGGAGTGGCGATTTCGGCACGAGCCGCGATCCAAAGCACGCCGGCACCAGCCCAGATCATCGCCAATCGGTATCCGGTCTGATACGTCGCCGCGAGCGCCGCCTGACGATCAACGTCGGCCGATTCAATGCGAAACGCGTCGAGCGCGATGTCCTGCGTGGCCGATCCCACGGCGGTCAACAACGCGAACCAGACGATGGGCATGAGCGCGATCTTCGGGTCGGAAAACGCCATCCCGACCAGTCCGCACACAATCATTAATTGCGACACCAGCAACCAGCTGCGCCGTCGCCCCAGCGCCCGCGTCAACAGCGGAATCGGCAGGCGATCCACCAGCGGTGCCCAGCACCACTTGAACCCATACGCCAGCCCCACCCACGACAGGAAGCCAATGGTCGAACGGTTGATCCCCGCTTCGCGCA
>JBBRVM010000427.1:0-3915 GCA_038246865.1 Burkholderiales bacterium | reverse complement strand
GTGCGGCGAGTCTGAACGTCGTGGATCGCGCGACGATTGGCAACATGGCCCCGGAATATGGCGCGACGATGGGCTTCTTTCCGGTTGACGACAAGACCGTTGACTACATGAAAGGCACGGGTCGCACTGATGACGAGGTGGAAGCCTTCGCCGCTTACTACAAGGCGCAGGGCCTGTTCGGCATGCCGCGCGCGGGCGAGATCGACTACAGCGCGACCGTCGTGCTCGACCTCGCGAGCATCGTGCCGAGTCTCGCCGGCCCGAAGCGCCCACAGGATCGCATCGCGCTGCCCGACATGCGACATTCGTTTGAATCACTGTTCTCGGCGTCGTCCGCATTCAACGGTTTCAACAAGCCCGCTGACGAGATCGACAAGCGCTATCCCGCTGTGCGCGCGTTGACTGCGGCGCCGGTCTCCGCACCGCCCAAAGTGATCGCGCGCAACGTCGTCGAGATGGCGGACAAGCACATTGTCGCAAGCGTTGAAGAAGTCAGCAATGACGCTGCAAATACGGTCGACATCGGACACGGTGACGTGCTCATCGCTGCCATCACGAGCTGTACCAACACATCAAACCCCGGTGTAATGCTCGCAGCAGGTTTACTCGCACGCAACGCGGTCGCCAAAGGCCTCACAGTCCATCCGCGTATCAAAACCAGCTTCGGACCCGGCTCGCGCGTGGTGTCCGCGTATCTGCAGGAAACCGGCTTGCAGCAATGGCTAGACAGGCTTGGTTTTGACGTGGCTGCGTATGGCTGCACCACCTGCATCGGCAACGCGGGCGACCTCGCGCCGGAATACAACGAAGCGATTATTAACAACGATTTGATCTGCGCCGCAGTGCTCTCCGGCAATCGCAATTTCGAAGCACGCATTCATCCCAATCTGCGGGCGAACTTCCTCGCCAGCCCGCCGCTGGTCGTTGCGTTTGCGCTGGTGGGCCGCGTCAATATCAACATGGATACCGAGCCGTTGGGCAGTGATCCTGAAGGGAATCCCGTGTTCCTGCGCGACGTATGGCCTTCCAGCGCCGAGGTCGCTAGCCTCATGCATTTCGCGATGAACCCAACGGTGTTTCGCGATCTCTACAGCGACTTCACGAAGGGCCACGACTTGTGGAACGCAATTCCCGCACCGACGGGACAAATCTATCCGTGGCCCGCATCGACCTACATCGCGCGACCGCCGTTCTTTGAGCAGTTTGCGATGAAGCCGCCCGCATCGCACTCGATGAGCGCGATCCGCGATGCGCGCGCATTGTTGATCGTGGGCGATTCGGTGACGACTGATCACATTAGTCCCGCAGGCTCGTTCCGCGAAGGCTCGCCGGCTGGAGCCTACCTGCTCGCGCATGACGTCAAGAAAGTGGATTTCAACAGCTACGGCAGCCGTCGTGGCAATCACGACGTGATGATTCGCGGCACTTTTGCCAACGTGCGCGTGAAAAATTTGATGTTGCCCGCGCGCGCTGATGGCAGCCGCGTCGAAGGTGGATTCACGCTCATCGACGGCGCGCAAACCAGCGTCTACGACGCGGCGATGGAATACATCAAACGCGGAACCGCAACGGTCATCTTTGCGGGTGAGGAATATGGCACCGGCTCATCACGAGACTGGGCCGCGAAGGGCACACAACTCCTCGGCGTGAAGGCCGTCATCGCCCGCAGCTTTGAGCGAATTCACCGATCAAATCTGGTCGGCATGGGCGTATTGCCACTGCAATTTAAAGGCGGTGATAGCGCGGAGTCACTCGGACTATGCGGTGATGAAACGTTCTCGATCGCATCGAATGCAGTGAAGCTGGAACCGCAACAGGACATGACGCTAACGGTGCATCGTGCCGACGGAACGCTGGTGGAAGCCACGCTGCTTTGCCGCATCGACACCCCGATTGAGGTGGACTATTACCAGCACGGTGGCATCCTGCCGTTTGTGCTGCGGGAGTTAATGACTTAAAAAATGCCAGTCGTGCTGAACGCCCTTGTGGGAGCGGCTTCAGCCGCGACAGCTTCGACTCTACCAATCGCGGCTAAAGCCGCTCCCACAAGGCAATCTGCGCTGCTTTACCCCTTCGCGAGGAACAAAGCGGCGAGCGCAAGCGCCGCTGGCAGCGCCTGAACAAACAGAATTCGCTTTGACACAGTGACCGCGCCCCAGATGCCCGCGACCACCACGCACACCAGTCCGTAGATCACGAAAGGACGCGCAATCGCAGGATCAGGATAGAACAAGCCAAGCGAAATCGCAGCCACCAGAAAGCCGTTGTAGCAGCCCTGGTTGGACATCGCTGCGGCGCGGCTTTCCATCTGGTCTTTCGGAATACCGAACACTTTGTAGCCGCGACTGCGATAAAGCACGGTTTCCAGCAACACGAAATAAACATGCAGCAACAGCACGATGGCAGCGAGAATTTGAGCGGCAAGCAGCATGTCAGACCCCGGTCAAAATGGAAGCGGCGATGTTAGTACGCTCTTGGCGTCGGCGGCAACCGACGCTCAGACTGCAAGACTACTGCGGCATGATCTTGAAAAAGTCGCGAACCGGTTCGCCCGCGGTGGTACCGAGCTTGAAAATTCCACTCAGCCGTGCGATGGCAACGTCGTCCGCCGTTACCAAGCCCTGCATGAAGACCATATTGCGCGTTGTGCGCAAAACTTCGCCTTGCCCCTGCACCCACGCGCCAATCGCAGCGGGCGCGAGGTAGTCAATCTGCAAGCTGATCGTCGGCAAAAAATGACGTCCATTCAAAGCCTGATACATCGCCGAATAGGGCAACACCGTATCAGCAAACGTCGCCAGCATTCCGCCGTGCAAGACGTTTCGCAAATTGGTGTGATGCTGGGTGACGCGGAAGCCGAGCAGCAACCGGTCATACTGCCATTTCGCATAAAACCGCGCGTTGCGGCTGGCGTAACCACTGCCCGCATCAACTGCATGAAAGCCCTCTGGGGGTTGATCGTCGCCGCTTTCCAGTGCTTCAATTTTATGTGTCGTCATGGCGCGCCTTTAAGCGTAGGTGACCCAGTCTGCGTAGGCCTTGCCGTCAAGGTGCGGCAACGTGTTGTAAGTCACCAGCGAATGCCGTCGCGGCGTAAACACGATCTCGCTGACCGACGAATTGCGGATGCGCAGATTCAAATCAATCGTGCCTTCGTGCGACGCGCCAAGAATGTGACCAACTGCCGTGGAAATCGGGCCGCCGCTCGACGCGATCAACACGTTTTTTCCGAAATGCGCATTACGAATTTCGTCGAGCGCGGTGGTCACGCCGGCAAGAAATTCCGGATAACTAGACATGCCCTGCGGCGCGCTCTGCCCCTTCATCCACGCAGCCAGACCGTCGCGCAGCAAGCGAAAATGATTGCGAATATCTTCCGGTGTTTTCGGCTGCACAAGCGGCTCAGGATGGATCGCCTGAATGATGGCAACCGGGTCGTATTCATTGAGCCCTGAGCGCTCAATCACGGACAGCGATTGTTCAGGCTGCAAGCCCTCGGCAATGCCCGCCCAGGTTTGCCCATGACGACGAAGGGTTCCAGTGAACACGGTATGGAATGACTGACCGTTCTCACGAAAATATTCGCCGAGGCGCACCGCCTGCTTGCGTCCCAGTTCGCTCAAGTTGTCGTAGTCCGCCGCGCCGAAAGAGGCTTGACCATGACGCACGAGATAAAGAAGACCCATCGCATAGCTCCCGGAACGCACGAAATTGCGGCGAATGCGCCGCGACTGGCCAAAAAACAAAAAAGCCTGCATCTCGGCAGGCTTTAATGATCGTTCGATTGGCTCCTCGACCTGGGCTCGAACCAGGGACCTACGGATTAACAGTCCGGCGCTCTACCAACTGAGCTATCGAGGAATCGAAGCCTTAAATTATAGCCATAAATCGATCTATCTGGCAAATCGGGCCAGG
>JBBRVM010000426.1:0-3920 GCA_038246865.1 Burkholderiales bacterium | reverse complement strand
CAAGCACCACATTGCGACCCTTCGGGCCGAGCGTGACTTTAACGGCATTGGCGAGGATGTTCACACCCTCGATCATGCGGGCGCGTGCTTCACCGCCGAAAATTACTTCTTTAGCTGCCATGAGTATCTCCATGTCGGCGTGCTGCGCCGAGCGATCACTGCGTTGCTTTCGGTCTCGTGTACTTCAGTACACGTCGACCCAAAGCGCCTTGTGCTCATCTCGGCTCGCAACGCCTTAAATTGTTTAAAAAATTGAAATTGGGGGAGGTGTGCAAAGTAAATATGGGAGTGCCAGGCTAGGCGCTTCAAGCCGCCGCGTACTAAAGGTACGCAAGGTTTGAAGCAACGACGCATGGTGCCCCAGATTTACTTTTGCACCACGGCCATGATGTCTTCTTCGCGCATGACCATCAGCTCATCGCCGTCAACTTTGACGGTTTGGCCAGCGTACTTGCCGAACAGGACTTTGTCGCCGACTTTGAGGTCGACCGCATGTACTTTGCCGCTGTCGTCGCGCTTGCCTGGGCCGACTGCGAGCACTTCGCCTTGATCAGGCTTCTCGGTGGCGGTGTCGGGGATCACGATGCCGGACGCGGTCTTACGCTCTTCTTCAAGACGCTTGACGATCACACGGTCGTGCAGGGGGCGAAGTTTCATTGTCATCGATAGTTCTCCTTGAACTGTTCTGAATTTTGAAAACGGGGGAGGGCCACGCAAATACTCTTGCGGGAAGGTCAGCACGCGTCGGAATGGCCGAACTGGTGTTTTGACCGAAGCGGGCGCTAACTTTTGGACCTACTTGAGTAAGCCGCGATTGTTAGCACTCGCCCCTGATGAGTGCTAATTATAGGTACGAAAGGGTGCGTTTCAAGAACTGCGGCGTAATTGAGAGCAACAGCATTTAGGTAGAAGCAACGCTCTATTGGGTCTAGAGGCGCAAACGGATATTTATCGATATAGTTGTTTTTGAGCACCTAGCCCCAGTGCAGCGGTGTTTTGCAAGAAAAGCTGTTTCAGAAAAACGAACGCTAAAAATGCTCGGATTCGCCCTGTAGGAGCGGCTTGCCGCGACCAACCTCGCATAGGCAAAGCGATTCAGGCGTTGGGCGTAGGTCGCGGCAAGCCGCTCCTACAGTGACATTTAGGGCTGTTTTGACGTGTCGGGCCGAGCATCACCCAACAAATACCGCGCCCCACTTCCTCGAACACCCGCCACATCCGCCGGGTTGTACAGCTTGCACGCCGTGAGCGACAGGCAGCCGCAGCCAATGCACGCATCCAGCTGATCGCGAAGCGTCATCAGCGCATTGATGCGCTCATCCAGCAGCGGACGCCAGCGTTTCGATAACTTGGCCCAGTCCGCGCGAGTCGGCGTTCGCGACTCCGGCAAGCTCGCCAACGAATCGCGAATCTCTTCAAGTCGCAACCCAACCGCCTGTGCCGCTCGAATGAACGCGACCCGACGCAACACGTCGCGAGCGTAACGACGCTGCCCGCCCGGCCCACGCAAACTTGTCAGCAGCACTTCATCCTCGTAAAAACGCAGCGCACTCGCGGCGACGCCGGAGCGTCGCGAGAGTTCTCCGATGCTGAGCGCTGCGTTCGGCGTTGCAAGAGTTTTCAATATATTTTTCAGATGAAAAAAATTCGCTTGACTTAAAGTTTACTTGAGGTTTTACGCTTCCTCTGTCGAATTAAATACTCACGGACATGTCATCACATAATTCACTGCTGGATCGTGCGCAAAGCTTCGCCCCCGAATACGCCGGACGTTTGAGCAGTCACCTGCCAATGGCACTCGTGGCGTTACATGCGCTCGGCGCTAACGACGAACAATTGGGGCGCGGCTTTGTGAACGCAAGTCGAAAGCTGGAACCCGCTTCGCCCGCGACTGAGCCCTGCGTGGACTGGGTAGCGTTGCGCGGTCAGCCCGCAGCGTTCGCCGCCATTAGAGCGCACTTTATTCGTGAACTTTCAACGCACGGCATCGACATCGTTCTTCGCGCAGCACTGCCATTGCTGATTGACGGAGTCGGCGGCAACGCCTTTCACGGACTGCTACGTTTAGCGGCCGCAAAGGTCGCCGAACACGACGCCGAAATCGCGTCTGGTCTCGCGCACTGGGCTTGCTCGCACATGCCGATCGCAGGAAGCGCGTCATCCGAGTCAAGCGATGTGCTCACCTATCGGGCAACGCATCTTGAACTACGAACGTGGTTAGCCGAAATGACGTCAACGCCCGTGAATTGCAAATCCCACGACGGCATGATCTCCAATCGCATGCTCGCGTACGGCAAAAACGCAGCGTTTCAGACAACGGCGCCTCGCTTGCAGGTGCACCAAGGCACGCTGCGCGAACTCGCCTCCCTCGCTCTCGAGCACTATCTACGCAGCCGTAATTTCACCGTCCTGCATCTCATCACCGGTACCCATGCGATGCGCCTGTTGCTGCCGTATTTCGATGCGCCAGAACTGGCCGTGCATCACTATGCAATTGCCTTCGCAGCGGGTGTCGCAGCCAGTGGCATCAACGCCGACGCCGCTGCGTTACCAGTCGCGCTGAAATCGTGGCAAGCATTAAGAGAGATCGCGTACAACGACGATGACGAACATGTCATCAAGCTCATTTACGCCTGTCGGGAAGAGTTTCTCGCGACGGGCGATGAACGCTATCAGTGGGCCGCAAGTCTCGTGAAACACTGAGGCGTTAGCGCGAATGCGGGCCCGGGGCCGCAATCGTTGTGCGCGCTTTTCTCTGCTACGCTCGTACCTCCCTGTGACGAAAAGTCTGCGAATTTGCGTATGCGGCTCATGCAACCCCGGCAACAATTTCTGGCCGTTTTACTTTTTTCGTTGATCGCGTTGACCGCACAAGCGACCACGCCAACACCGCAGATTTATCTGGAATCGATGACATCGCCCGAAGTGCGCGACGCGGTTAGGGCAGGCACGACGAGCATCATCATTCCCATCGGGGGCACCGAGCAAAACGGGCCTCACATGACGCTCGGCAAGCACAACGTTCGCGTGCATGCGCTCGCGGGGCGCATCGCTGTGGAACTGAAAAATACTTTGGTTGCGCCCGTGCTCGCCTACGTGCCTGAGGGAAGCATTTCACTGCCCGCTGCGCACATGAAATTCGCGGGGACGATCAGTATTTCTGACGAAACATTCCGCAATCTGCTCGATTCTGCGGCGCGCAGTTTTGCCCAGCACGGCTTCACCGATATTGTTTTCATCGGCGATCATGGCAGTTATCAAAGCCAGCTTGCGACTGTGGCCGATGGCTTGAACAAGCGCTGGAAAGGCACGCTGACGCGCGCTCATTTCATCGCAGATTACTACCGGACGAGCGTCGCGCCTTACACAAAAATTCTGCGTGCAAAAGGGCTCACAGACGCGCAAATCGGCCTGCATGCCGGAACCGCCGACACCTCCCTCATGCTGGCGGTTGATCCAGCTCAAGTCAGAGTCAATCGGATCAACGATGCAGCGGAGGCAAAACACGGGGGCCCCGCCAACGGCGTGGCCGGCGACCCGCGCGCAGCGACCGCAGCGCTAGGCCAGCTGGGCGTTGACGCGATGGTCGCGGCCAGCGTCAACGAAATCCGAAAAGCGCTGGCAGTGAAGCGTCAGTAAATACCCGGTGTGGCGGTCACGCAGATTTGTAAGAAAATATCGGCATGACTCCCTATTCATCTTCTCTCCTTACTGCTGTCGCTACGGCGGTCCTCACGCTCGCTCACCCGAGCGTCGCGCAAGCCCCCGCCGCAAGCGGTGTCACTACCGTCCCCGGCATGCCACCCGTGCTCGATGCCACGAACCTTTACAGCGAAACACGCAGCAGCGTTATGAGCAAGGCGGTCGAGGGCTCCCTGCCCCGCGTCTACGTCCCCAATCGCGGCGAGAACACGGTATCT
>JBBRVM010000425.1:0-3922 GCA_038246865.1 Burkholderiales bacterium | reverse complement strand
TATGGCAATCGGGTGCATCCGCGCGAATCGGTGCCCGACGTGCTGGCGGGGATCATCCGCGACACCGCTGCGCGCGGCGGCACGGTGCTGATGCCGTCGTTCGCGGTGGGCCGCGCACAGGCATTGCTGCTGTGTCTGGTTCGCTTGAAAAAAGCGGGGGCTATTCCTGATCTTCCAGTATTTCTCGACAGTCCAATGGCAGCGAAGGCCACGCTGGTTCACCGCGAGCACGCGGCTGAGCTGCGCATCAGTCAGGCCGAGATGCTGGCGATTTGCAAGAGCGCGAAATTTGTGGGTAAGCCTGAAGAGTCGCACAAAATCGCTGCGCTCAACTACCCCTCCATCATCATCGCAGGCAGCGGCATGGCCACCGGCGGGCGCATTCTGCATCACTTGAAATCGTATGCGCCGGACCCGCGCAATCACATCATCTTTCCGGGCTTTCAGGTGCCGGGAACGCGGGGCGCGAAACTGCTCGCCGGGGATCGTGAAACCAAAATTCACGGTCAATACGTTCAGGTGAATGCGCAGGTGAGCCAGATCGAAGGCTTTTCCGGGCACGCCGACGCCGACGAGTTGATGCGCTGGTTATCGCAGTTTCGCAATCCGCCGAAACAGACTTTCGTGGTTCATGGCGAGCGCGATGCCGCCGACGCACTACGTCTTCGCGTGCACGATCAGCTGGGCTGGGCGGTAAACACGGTGGAGCACTTGCAGTCAGTTTTGGTTTGATGCAATAGCACCGGCCTCCAAAAAGGTTTGGTTAGTTCTTGTAGGAGCGGCTTGCCGCGACCAGCCTGTGCTGACTGGAAAATGAAGCTACACCGCGTTGGGTCGCGGCAAGCCGCTCCTACAGGGTGCCGCTATTGAACAAACAGTATTGCGCCTAACTCAGCCGATTCAGCATTGCCGACACGAGCGGCAACCAGTTCCGCGTGACCAGCCAAACCCGCGTGCCGCGCTTGATAAAACTGAGCGCTCGCCTCGGGCCAATCAGGAACAGCGTTACGCCGACTGCGCCGATCGCGATCGGATTGCTGACAACATTGCGCACCGCGGCGACTCGCGCATCCACGACTGACGCGCCGTGAAACACCGGGACCAATTGTTGTCCGAGTTGCTTCCGCTGCTCGGACACGATCAGCAGCAGCCGTTCACGTCGCGCCGACAATTCCGCAGCGCGACCGCGGGCTTTCATGACGGCTCCGTCGAAGCGCGTTCGCGATCTTTGCGAAGTTCTTTCAAGCTTGCAGCAAAGAGAGGCGGTTTCGCCGCGTAGCGCATGACGAGTACTCGCCAAAGCACTATTGCGATCAGGACGAAAGCCGCACCCAAGCCAACAATGGCCGAGAGGCGATATGAATCCCAAAACGTCGCAACGATAAATACCACGCCCAGCACGATGGCCGCACCCACGCAGAAGAGCGCGGCAACCGCAAGCAGCGCAAACCCGGCAAGCCGAAGCCACTCCTCTTCAAATTCGGTCGACAGCAGTTCAAGCCGTGTCTGCACTATGGCCAGAAACGACCCGCCCAGATTCTGCAGCGAACGAAGCAGGTTCCCGGCAATTCCTGCCGGGGCTTCGCCGTCAGCAGGCATGACTAGCGGCGACCGATCAGCACGCCGATGGCGAGACCCAGCGCCGCGCCAACGCCAATGGCCTGCCACGGGTTATCGTGAACGTAGGCGTCAGTGGCCCGGGCCGCCTGTTTGGCCTTGAGTCTGGCGACATGCTCGATGTGATCTAGCTCGTCGCGAGCCACCTTGAGGCTGTGCTCAAGCTTCTTTCTGGCAGCGGAGTAGCCCGCCTCGGTATTGCTGGACGTGACTCTGAGCAGCTCTTCCGCACCGTCAACGACGGCCTGGAAGTCCTGTGCTAATTTGTCTTTGGCGGCGTTGAGACCTTCTACCGTATCCATGGCAATTCTCCTTTCGAGAAAATTAGTTGAATTTTCCTAGCGTAGTCTATTCGCTGTGTACGAACCGATGTTGCGCTGAATCAAGAACCATTAGAACACTCGTTGTGCGCCCTCGCCGCGCGACAACACGACACGTTCCACAAATGAGTTTGGGGGCGGCCCTCAGTAGAGCTGGCGGAATAGTGCACCGCCAGCTCCCTGTAACGGCCCCAGAGGATTGCGCTCCTCCTCCAGTTTGTGAATGTTTGGCTGCCCGCTCCAGACTTTGTAAATGACGACGTTTTCGTCGAGCACAATAACGGCGTTGAAGCGCCAGCCGGTCACGCTCGTCTCTTGACGAAAGCCGAGCACATCAAGCCAGAAGTTGCCGATGCGCGCGCGCTCCGTGCGGGTCTGCTCAATCTCCAGACCGGTACACTTTTGCCGCTTGACCAGACAGGCGCGTAACCCATCGTCAAGCATGCCGGGGTCGAGCAAAGGCACATTGGCCAGACGGCGCAGCAAATCGGTGTGATTAAGCAACGCGACGTTCGGAGTCACAACCGCGTTAATCGCCATCGCGGTTAACTCATCAATGGTGGTTTTCTGGACGATGATTCGGTCAAAGGTGGCTTTTGCCTCCGCATAGTTTTGCCACGGCATTTTCACTTCCGCTTTCGACGTTGGCAACAAAGACGCGCAGCCTGCCAGACAACTAACAGCGGCGAGCGCGAGCCACATGCGGATTGAGCACTCTGCGGCGGTATCGGTCCGGCCTCGTTCTGGTTGCATGATTTTGCTCTTCTCGTATTAATCAAAAAATGTAGCGCCTGAGGCGAAAATTCGCTGCGCATCGGTGTCATGTCACTCCGAGCTTAGCCGTACGCACGTGCAAGTCATTTGCGCTAGGTCAACGTGCTGAAAGGTAGGAACGCGCATGCTTCGGTCATCGCAGATGCGCATCCTGTGCTGTCTCAGCACTGAGTGCGCAACAAAAAGCGAACCACTCTTCTTTCAGCGTCAAGCAGAGGAAACTCATGAGCTACAAAACCATTCTCGTCCACGTGGACAACAGCGAACGAGCGCTGGAACGCATTCGCATTGCCATCGAATTGGCGCATACATTTGACGCGCATCTGGTCGGGCTGGCAACGGTCGGCATGATTGCGCTGTCGAACACGTACGGGCTTGACGGTACGCCCGCTTACATGGCGGAGGCGATGACTGACATGGAAAATCTGGCCGCGAAGGCCGCAGAGCGATTCGACGCAAAAGCCAAGGCTGCGGGCCTGTCTTCCTATGAGAGCCGCGTGCATCGCGGTGACCCGACGTTTCAGGTGTGTACCGACGCCCGTTACGCTGATCTGGTGGTGCTGGGACAAACCGAACCGGCGCAATCGACTGCGGCGACGCCTGCAGATTTGCCTGAGACCGTGATGCTCAGTTGCGGTCGCCCGGTCCTGGTCATTCCCTACGCCGGCCACTTCCGGACGGTAGGGCGGCGGGTGATGTTTTTGTGGAATGCCAGCCGCGAGTCGGCGCATGCTGCCAGCGACGCGCTGCCATTTTTCACTTGCGCCGACGAGGTTCGCGTCAGCGTGTTTGACGCCAAAGCAAATATGAGCGGCCACGGCGATGAACCCGGCAGCGACGTCGCAACGTATCTTGCGCGGCAAGGCGCGAAGGTGACCGTCAACCGTGACATGAGCGGCGGCGACGTGGGTTCATCGGTCTTGTCACGCGCCAATGAATTTGACGCCGACCTCATTGTGATGGGCGGCTACGGCCATACGCGCCTGCGCGAATGGGTGCTGGGTGGCGTATCAAAAACGCTGCTTGAACACATGACGGTACCGGTCCTGATGTCGCATTGAGGTCGCGTTAAAGGTCAGCCCGGTGCGAAACGAATAGCCGCGCTGAGTGCCACCGAAACGTCACCAGACAGTATAGCTTTTGCGTGAAACCACGGCTGCATTTCGGCTGAAAGCGATTTAGATCAACTATCGACTTTCTGCGAAAACCGT
>JBBRVM010000424.1:0-3942 GCA_038246865.1 Burkholderiales bacterium | reverse complement strand
GTAAGGCCTCTCTTACGGACGTCGTAACGGAAGCCGACGAAGCGGCGGAGCGCGCGATTTCAAAGGCATTGCAGCAGCAATTCCCGGACGCCCGGATCATCGGCGAAGAAGCGGCATATATGCAGCCCGCGCTGCTCGATACGCTGCGCGGAGATCAACTAACTATCTTGATTGATCCCATCGACGGCACACGGAACTTCGCCGCTGGCCTCGGTCTATTCGGCGTGATGGTGGCGTTTGTTCTGCGCGGACGCGTACTTGCAAGCGTCATCTGCGATCCGCTGCTGCGCGATTTCGCGTTCGCTGCGCGCGGTCAAGCAGCCGGGTTACGCGACAGCAGCGGCAACGTTCGACGCCTACGCGTCGCCACAACGCGCCCAATGCTTGAACTCGAAGGCTGTGGATCGTGGTTAAACCTGCGTGAGCCGGATCGCTCGCGAACCGCGCGTAATCTAAGTCGTTTCGCCGCTCACGCGGCCTTCAGGTGCGCCGCTCACGAATATCGCCTGATTGCGAGCGGACAATACGACTTCGCGCTGTATCACACGCTCGCGCCTTGGGATCACGCACCCGGAGTGATCCTGCACGAGGAAGCGGGCGGCTACTGCGCACATCTGGACGGCGCGCCGTACGATCCGACAAGAACCACAGGCGGCCTGCTCTGCGCGACTGATCGCGCGAGCTGGCACGAGGTTCGCGACCTCCTTTGCGCCAAAGATGACGGCGCTCCCACTTCCGCACACGCGCAGTACGAAAACGCCGAATGAAGCTCATCACCTGGAACATCCAATGGGGGCTAGGACAGGACGGTCGCGTTGATCTCAACCGCATCGCACGCACTGCGCGTGAGATCGCTGACTTCGACGTACTTTGCTTGCAAGAAATCAGTGACAACTATGGCGCGCTTCAGGGCAACGACGGAAGCAATCAGTTTTTGACGCTGCGTTCGTTGTTCGCTGACTATACCGCCATAGACGGCATCGCCGTGGATCGACATACCGAGGGTGTCGGGCGCCAACGATTTGGCAACATGATATTTTCACGTTACCCCGTGCTGCAGACATTCCATCACCAACTGCCATGGCCTGCCGAACCTGCAAACGTCCCGACCATGCCCCGAATGGCGCTCGAAGCCGTGCTCAAAACGCCGATAGACGCGCTCCGCGTCACGACTACGCACCTAGAGTTCTACTCTTCAGCTCAACGCCTGGCGCAAGCAGACGCACTGCGTGCAACGCATGGCGAGGCGTACCAACATGCGAGCGACCGGGAACAAACGCACAAAGTTGGCAGCCCTTTCGAGACGCGGCCGCGCGGCATGCGCGCTGTGCTCACAGGCGACTTCAACTGTCTGCCGGACGATGTGGCACTTCAGCGACTCATGGATCCCATCAGTGGTATCCCGCCCTACGTCGATGCTTGGCAAATCGTACACAGATCAAGCCCGCACGCTCCCACCGTCGGACTTGATGAAGACCTTGATGGGAAGCGCTGCCTCGACTATGTCTTCGTTTCCGAAAACCTGAAGTCGGCGGTGCGCGCCCTCGACGTCATTACCTCAACGCGCGCCTCGGATCATCAACCTCTGCTACTGGAGATCGCATCATGAAACGCCACATCGCCCTGCTACTTGGCATTGCATTAGGTCTTGCTCCCATCCTGGCGCAACCAGCCAGTTATCCAACCAGGCCGATCACGCTTGTTGTTCCTTTCGCGCCAGGTGGGGCCACGGACGTTCTGGCGCGCGATATCGGGCAGCAGGTAGCGGAGCGACTTAAGCAGGCGATTGTCATCGACAATAAACCGGGTGCGGGAACTACTATCGGCACCACCTTCGTGGCGCGCGCGCCAGCAGATGGATACACGTTATTGTTTGCACCGACACCGTTCGGCATTTCGCAAGTGATCTATTCAAAGCCAGGCTATGACGCACTGCGCGATTTCGTGCCGGTCACCTTGCTTCTGGAGGCCCCTTTCGTACTCGTAGCAAACCCCAGCCTACCGGCCAACAATGTCACCGAACTGATCGCGTTAGCCAAGGCTAAGCCCGGTACGCTAAGTTTCGCGTCGGCAGGCAACGGCACGGTGCCACATCTAGCGGGCGAACTCTTCAAACTCCGAGCCGGTATCGACATGGTTCACGTCCCTTACAAAGGTGGCGGCCCCGCGATCATCGATCTCCTGGCTGGCCAGACGCAGCTGATGTTCGCCGTGCCGGTCGAAGTGCACCAACAGATCGCTGCCGGCAAGCTCAAGGTGATCGCGACCACAGCACCGGAAAGACTCGCCGCTTATCCCAATGCGCTGACCTTGCGGGAAAACGGCTTGCAAAGCGCCGAAGTCCGTTCGTGGTTCGGTGTGATGGCCCCCGCCAACACTCCAACTGCAATTACGCGACTCCTTGCAGAAGAATTTGCCAAGGCTGTGCAATCTCCAGCACTGGCGGCACGTCTCTCAGGGCAAGGCGTGAAGATCAATCTCAAAACCGGGGAAGACTTTTCCAAATTCATCGCAGCCGATATCGAACGGTGGCGTGAAGCTGCCAAGGCATCCAACGCAAAGGTCTACTAGCCAGCAAACGTGCGAGAGCACCGACGAACGCGCGTGCGCTCGCAACATGCTTTCTCCGAGATCGAAAAGCGCCAACCGGCTATCTTCTAATTGCAGGTATGTCCTAAACAAAGCCGCGCATTCCGACGGAGGGGCAAGTTAGTAATGCGGAGTCCGCGCGCTGAGTCGAAGGGTTCAGATCAAACTGTGGTCGGACGACAACCCACCCGACGTTGATCATTCTCCGCTAAATAAACTCATTCTCCCGCAGCCATTTCGTCGCCACATACTTTTCACCCAGCGTTACCGGCGTCCCGCCGTGCAACGTTTTCGTATCGGGATGCGGTCTGTCATAGCTGAAGAACACACCTGAGCCCTTGACGGGTTGCACTTCGAGCCCGATGTCTGGGAACACCGTGGAACCGCCGCGCTCGGGCGTTCGCAGGTACATTACGATGGTGGCAACACGTTGGCCACCTCGTTGCACAATCCTGGCCGTTCCGGGTTGCGCTGGATCGAAATAATCGTAGTGCGGCACATATTGCGCACCGGTGCGATAGCGCAGCACTTGCAGGCCCTCGCCGTTTTCGAACGGCCATTTCAGGATTTCGGCGAGGCGCTTTTCTACTCGCTCAACGACGGGATATTCCGCGCGGCTAAAGAACATACCGTCGCTGGTGCGCGCGCTGTTAACCTCTTCACCCCCGGTCTGGTTATCAACGGTGTGCGAGCGCGCAAGCTTGGGTTGCGCCAGCTCGATCAACGATTCACATTCTTCGTCGGACAGCAAATTTCCGAACACCACGACGCGCGGATGCTTGACCACCGTGAGGATATCGACGCGACGATCCGAGGTCTGAATGAAAGTTGGCGATTGCGTCAGATCCGGCTCGGGGACTTCGCTTCCCGGAACGCGGCCCGCCCTGCGATTGGCGATCAACTCGCGCCCTACCGCCTCAGCTACCGTCGCGCGCACAACGTCGGCATGCCAGCCGGACTGCAATGCCGATGCGGTCAGACTCTCAGGCGAGTGCCCGCGCGCGAGGCACTCGTTCAGCCATTTAAGCAAGTCAGTGTTCGCCGATGTCATCTCGCTTGAATCCTATTCGAAATCAAATAATTTATTGCGCGGTCACGACCTGACACGTGGTGCTCTCGTTGACGCGAATTTCGTTCTCGCCCGATCGCCGCGCGACCCACAGCGCAGGCTGACCATTCCCGACATCACCGCAGTTTCGAGTGGTCCACACGCGACCATCAGCCGCGCTGAAACGGTCGGGCGCGATGGCAACCACCGATGCGGTTGCGATGTCGTCAGCGCGACGCGCGTTCTCTATGGACGCTGACGCACTCACTACAAGGCTCCCAGCAGCGATGGCGGTACTGGTCGTT
>JBBRVM010000423.1:0-3955 GCA_038246865.1 Burkholderiales bacterium | reverse complement strand
GCGGCAGCAATGCCTTCACGAACAGGCGATTCTCATGCGCCTCGTCCTCGAATCGATACATCGTCATTCCCACTTCGACGTAGCCAAGCGCCGCGTAAAAGCCGAGCGCCCGAAGGTTTTTTACCCACGCGGTTAGCCACAGCTTCGAAGCGCCGGAGGACGCGGCCAATGCTTCAACGTGATTAAGCAGCGCTTTGCCGAGGCCTTGTCCGGTGAAGCGTTCCTGAACGTACAGTCGATCCAGCTCGACCGCATGATCCGCAGCGACCAGTTCGTGCGCTGCGCCCTGCGTGATCTGCGCAAATGCGATCAGATGGGCTTCTCGTTCGACCAGAATAAACGACGTGGCGGGACTGGCGATCAGTTCTGAAATGGCCGCAATAGAGAACTGCGCGTGAATCTCGCGAACCAGCAACGGGCGAATACCTTCGATGGCGTACGTGTTGAGATACACCTGCATTGCGAGCGCGCTAATACAGTCGGCATCAGCGAGCGTGGCGAATCGGAACGACATGCCGGGAAGTTGCGTCGGCTGTTCCGTCACGACGTCGCTAGCGGCACGCTGATGTAGCCCATCGTTTTGGCTTTAGCGCGTTGTTCAGCGATGGCCGCGCGGAAAAATTTGAGCTTTTCGGCGATGAGCGGTTTGAAGTCTTCGTTGACGCAGAAGCAGAGTTTGAGCGCAGTGCACTCGGTGGCCTTTGCCGCGTAGACTGGTGCGGTGGGAAGCAACGCGAGGCTGCCGAATGCTGCAGCGGCCACGAGTAGTCGTGAAGTGAGCTGAAGCGGGCTAGGCATGGGAATCTCAAGAATCAGGTGACCCAATGCTACGCAAAATGCGCGCCAATCGCACGACTGCTCTCGCCGGAACGCGATGGGTCGCCCCGGCCTGGTTGCCGACTATTTCTTCTTGTGTGGCGCAGACTTGGCAGCGGCTTTCGGCGCTGTTTTGGCCTCCGGTTTATAGTCGCCGATGACGCCTTTAACGGGACAGACTTTGAATATGGGGCATTTTTTGCAGCCTACAGCAAGCGCGACAGGGCAGATAGTCATGGAGCATTTCATAGGGTTGGGATGGGTGCAGCATACGCTTATCGCGCGACACCGATGCGTTCAGGCGGCGACGAAGGCTTTCAGCGGTGGATAAACCTGTGACGCTTTGAGTAATCCCAGGTGATTCACGCCGTGCAAGACGCACTGGTTCTCGGGCAGAAATGTCAGATTTCGCTTTGGATCATCATGCTTTCCGACCGCGCTGCCAAGGGCACTTTTCAACGGCACGAGACCGTCGCCGAGCAGGCGTTTGCCGGTGGCACGAACCGACTGTGTTTTCGAGCCATCGTCGATGGCGGCGGCAATCGTGTAGCAGCGCACGCTCGCAGGCAGCGGCACCAGCGTGAGCGCATGCAGCGCAGGATCAAAGCGATCCTGTCCCAGCCAATCCTCATCAAGCACGCTGCCGTGACGCAGGTCGGTGATACCGGCGCTGCGTATTTTTCCGAGCTTGGCGAGCGGTGATGCGTATGGCGTCGCACCGAGCACAATGTCGATCCAGTTGCCGCCGCGTTCAAGCGGCGCGCCGAGATGTGGCGTGCCGAGAAAAACGATTTTGTCGAGTGATTTGCACCACGCATGGCGCGCTTTACGACCGTAGTGAAATGCGCTGCGCGACACGAGTCCGCCCATGCTGTGGGCGACGATGACCAGTGATTCCACCGGCACCGGCCACGCGGCCAGCAATGCTTTGAGTGTTGACGCAAATTCGCGACCGTTCGTCGATACGTGCAGGCCGCTGTTGTAGCGCAGATAGACCGGTGTGTAGCCGAGATCACGTTGCAATGCTGCGCCGTGATCATGTGTTTCGATTGCGCCAGCGCCGCCCGTTTTCCATTGCAGATCATTCATGCACAGGCCATGAATGAGCACCACAATTTTTCCGGTGGCGTTGGGCATTTGCTCGCTGATGCCCGCGCGAGTCAGCGTTAGCGCGTGGCCGCGATGACGCACCTGCATGGTGATTGCAAGTGGGTTTTTGCTCTCAGCCAGATGATCACCAAGCACACCGTTCAACGCCGATAAAACGGACTCGCGTGCAGGCACGTTCGGCACGCTTGCCAAAGCGGGTGTCAGCAATGCGAGACCGGCATCAAGACCACCGCCAACGACGCGCGTCACGCCGCGCACCGTCCGATAAACGAACCCCGTGATGCCGGTCGCGCGACCGTTTTCCACGGACGCCGTTCGTACCGGAACGCGTGCGATATTGCGATGCATCGCTTCCACCAGATCGGTAATGCCAGCGGTGGCGTCGATGACGAGTCGGCTGGCGCCGCGAAGGTCGGAGGCGGTGGCGGTGCTTACCTTGGGCTTGGGTATCAATGCGGCGATCTTTCGAGGTTTCTGCAGGAATGGCGCGAGCCGCAAACGACGCTCAAGTTGCGCGGCCTTCGCGGCTTTCGCGGCTTTCGCCGCTCCTACAGGTTGACGGTTGGGTAGCCGTCAGTTTGCCTCAAGCGCCATAGAGCGACCTAGCTAATCGTGCCCCGGCGGCTAGCGCATTTAGCTTGGCAACCGCGATGCTGCGAGCCATCGGAGCCATGCCGCAATTGGTGCAGGGAATCAGCTTGTCGCTTGGCACGAATTCCAGCGCTTTACCGATGGTCGCGGCGACTTGCTCGGGCGTTTCTATCACGTCGCTCGCGACATCAATCACGCCGACCATCACCGTCTTGCCTTTGAGCAGACTCATCAAATGCATCGGCACTTTTGCGTTCATGCATTCGAGCGACACCTGATCGATCCGGCTCGCGGCGAGGGCGGGGAAAATCTCCTCGTACTGCCGCCATGCGCCGCCTAAAGTCTGCTTCCAGTCGAGGTTCGCTTTAATCCCGTAGCCGTAGCAAATGTGAACCGCCGTCGTGCAGGTCAGGCCTTCAATGCAGCGATGCAGTGCGTCGACGCCCCACGCTTTTACGTCGTCCAGGTAGACGTTAAACGCAGGCTCGTCGAACTGGATCACATCCACGCCATCGGCCTGCAAGGCGCGCGCTTCCTGATTCAGCAAATCAGCGAACGCCATCGCGAGCTTCACTTTATCGCCGTAATACTCGTCCGACAGCGTGTCTATGATCGTCATCGGGCCGGGCATGGTGATCTTCACTTTTCGCTGGGTGTGCGCACGCATGATCTGCGCCTCGCTCTGATGCACGCGGCCTTTGAGTTTCAGCGGGCCGGTGACAACCGGCACCATCGCGTCGTAGCGATTGTTGCGGATTCCGATCTTCACTTTGTGATCGAAATCGATGCCTTCGACGTACTCCAGAAAGCCGTGCACAAAGTGTTGCCGCGATTGCTCGCCATCGGTCAGGATGTCGACGCCCGCGTCCTCCTGTGTCTTGATCCAGAGCAGGGTCGCATCGCGTTTCGCATCGAGCATTTCGCCGCCCTCGGCGCGCCATTGCGGCCACAGTTTTTGGGTTTCCGATAGCCACGCAGGCTTCGGCAGGCTGCCCGCGATTGAGGTCGGGAAAAGGTGCGAATGTGTCATGTTGCCCCCGGCTTTTTGAAATTGCGTCGCATAGTAGGTCGCCTTGTCATCCCGGATGTCGGATTAGTCTTGTTTCCTGACACGGCGCAGGAGTAGCATAGCTTCAGGTAAACGGTGTAGAACGAATAAGAACACGTGGGGCCGCACGTACAAAGTTCACTCGATCAGACTACAGAGAGGGGTTCCGGGTGTTTTTCCGGCAGATTCAAAACGATGGTTTTGCTTGTTATTTCGGCAGCCTTTGCAGAACGTGCGTGGCGGGGCTGGGTTTGCTTTGCCTGATTCCGGCGACTGCGTACGCGCAGACGGCACCGATCAAATGCACACAAGTCTTGACCGCCGAACAGGTGCGCATAGCGGTGGGGGCGACGCTCACAGTGCTCGCGTGCACTCGGATGAGCACCTCGC
>JBBRVM010000422.1:0-3984 GCA_038246865.1 Burkholderiales bacterium | reverse complement strand
GGTACGTGCTCGCGCCGTTGTTGCACTGGCCGATCCGCTGGTTTTTGTCTGGCATGGCGTTACTCGGCGTGCCCGAATTTGTGACAGCGGTTCAGCAAACGCTGCACGGTTTTGAATTCCTGACCGACCTCGCACCGGGCAGCACACCGGGCCAAGCCTTCCGCCCAGGTGCCATTATTAGCGCCGAAGTCGACGCCAGACTCTATAGCTACGGCACCGCCCTCATGGCCGCACTCACGCTCGCTGCGTGGCACCCGAAACGCTGGAGAAACCTCTGGTACGGCTGGCTCATGCTGCTGCCACTACAAATGCTCGCCGTGTTCGCCGTCGGCATGAAGCAAATTCTCCTGAGCAGCGGCCCCGGCGTCGTTGAACAGGCGGGCTGGGCGCAATGGCAACTGGAGGTCATCGCCTACCTCTACCAATTTTCAACACTCATCATGCCACCCGTCACAGCCCTTGCCGTGTGGTTGATCCTGCATCGCACCTTCGTCGAAAAATTTATCGGCGCTGACATGATTACGCTATTGCGGACCGATAGAAAAACGAAGACCGGAAACGTTGCGCCGCGTGCGACGCCGATGCCGAAACGGCCTTGATGTTTCGTCCGTCGCTGCGTCGCTTGGTGCGGCTGGCAGTGCCCGCTCTCCCGCGCGACTAAACCGATTTCCGGGCATTCACCAACGGCTCACGCGGCTTTAACGCTTTACCCGTCTCATCGGACTCCACTTTCATATCGGGAATATGGTTGAACGCGATGGCCATTCTGGCGCTTTGTCGGGCGCTGAATGCGCCGCCCCAGAAGAGGGTGTTCTTGCCGTATTTGAGGTTTAGCTGATCGACGACCTTGTCGAGCTTTTCGGTGTTGGGTTGCTCGTCGAACAGCAATAGCGATTGCCCCGCGCGCGGCGCGAGTCCGCCTAGAGCCATGCCCACGGCCATCGGGGAACCGTTCCGGACAGCGCGATCATCGAGGAGTTTGGCGTAGAGTTGGTCCATCACATCAAGGATGTGTGACGTGCGATCTGTGGCGTCGATACGCTGGTGCGCTTTGTACTTTTCGCCGCCGCGTAGTTTCAGAAAAATGGACACGTCGGAGGTGACGAACTCTCCATCGCGCAGGCGCATTGCGGCCTTTTGCGTGAGGCTCGACAGCACGGCTTGCGCGCGGACGTGCGTGCGATTGTCGGGCGCGAGCACGTGCGAGTGGCTGATCGACGAGGTGTTCGTTTCGCGCGTCTGAACATCTTCGCCACGCAGCTTTTGCCAGAAGCGCTCGCCTTCAACGCCGCCCCAGATTTCACGCAGTTTTCCAACTTCGGCGGTGAGCAATTGCGGCGTCGTTTTGATGCCGTGATCATGGAGTCGCTCCAGCATTTTGCGACCGATGCCGACGAAATGATTGAGCTTTAGATTCATCAGCGCGTTGGGCAAATCGGCCAGCTCGATGACCACCAGACCATCCGGTTTCACCATGTCGCTCGCGGTTTTGGCGAGGAAAGGGTTCGGCGCGATGCCGATGGACGAAGTGATGCATTCGCCTAATTGCTGCTGCAATCGATATTTGATTTCTAGCGCGAGCTTTTCAGCGGCGGGGCGCGGCTGATCGCGTCCGGTGAGCGCGATCCACATCTCGTCAATCGAATTGACGGATGCAATCGGCGCGACTGATTCCACCACCACTTTGGCGCGCTGGTGGAATTCCACATAAACAGCGGGTCGCGAAACGACAAACTCGATCTCGGGGCACAAGCGTCGCGCGTCGGCCACGTTGGTCAGCGTTTTTACACCGAAGCGTTTCGCCTCGATACTCGCTGCAATCGCGCAGGTCGTGTCGGCAATCATCGGCACTACGGCGACCGGGCGACCACGCAGCTCGGGGCGGAGCTGTTGTTCGACGGAGGCGAAGTAGCTGTTGAAGTCGACGTAGAGGGCGCGAAGCATTCGGCAATTTTACTGTATGAATACGCAGTTTCTATTCGTGGTCGTTGGTTCGGTGGGATTCTCGCGAACGGCGAGAATCCAGAGCTTGGTCCACGTACTTATCAGCACATTTTCCGCATCAGCTTTCTCATGAAAAGGCTACCGATCAGGGGCTAGAAGCCATAAATGCATAAACTCGACTTTATGCATAAAACATCATCCAGCCCCTGTAAAATAAGCGTTTCAGCCACTAGCTGTATGCTAATTTGATGAAAGCGTTACAGATTTTTGCCGGGCCCTGCGCGCTGGCGCGCATTCGTGAGCGCGGCCTGTCGCCGTCCGACATTCGTGCGATTCCTGCCGCTGCTGGCGGCCCCAAGGGCCTGACCTTGCTGCCGCTGGATCGCTTCCTGTTTGGCGAATGGTTGCCGCAATCTGCGCAGCCCGTGGACTTGATCGGTGCGTCCATCGGCGCATGGCGCATGGCGGCGGCGATGTTGATTGACCCGGTCGCTGCGATTGCATCGCTTGAGCATGCCTATATTCGTCAGGATTTCGATGTGCTGCCGGGTCGTAAATCGCCGACTCGCGACCACGTCAGCGATCGCTTTGCCGAGGGCATTCAAGCGATGTTTGGTCAGCGGGTGCACGAGGTGCTCTCGCATCCGCGCTATCGTCTGCATGTGCTCACCTCGCGGGGTCGCCACATCCTTGGCCGTGATCATGGTGTGCGTACGCCGCTTGGTTATGCCGGTGCTTTTTTGAGCAATGTTGCATCACGCAAGGCGATGGGCGCGTGGCTGGAACGGGCGGTGTTTTCGTCGCACACTGCACCGCTACCGTTCGCCGCAAACGACTACCGAACGCGGCGTTACGTGCTCTCCGGGGTCAACTTCGCATCAGTGCTGCAAGCCTCGTGTTCCATCCCGTTTGTGCTCAACGCGGTGCATGACATTTCTGGTGCGGCGCGAGGCGCGTACTGGGACGGTGGCATCACCGACTATCACCTGCATCTTGACTATCGAAGCGTCGCCAACGGCATCGTTGCGCCGGGCCTCGTACTCTATCCGCATTTTCAGCGCGCTGTAGTGCCCGGCTGGCTCGATAAATCACTCAAATGGCGGCATCGCTCGACGCACTTTCTCGATGACGTGATCGTGCTCGCGCCCCGCGCCGAATGGGTCGCAACTCTGCCCAATCACAAGCTGCCAGATCGAACAGATTTCACGCGCTATGGACGCGATTTGCCCGCGCGGGTTGCTGCGTGGCAAACGGCGGTCAGCGAGAGCGAGCGATTGCGTGATGAATTTGCGCAATGGGTGAGTTCGGGCGCAGATGTGGGCAAAGTCGCGGCGTTGTAGCGCAGATCGCTTTCAGGTGTGGGAGCGGCTTCAGCCGCGATACGGTGCCGCTCGTGCTATCGCGGCTAAAGCCGATCCCACAACCGGGCTTTTGTCCAACGCGCCGTGGGACAATCGAATAAGACGTTTTTAATATGCACCTGCCCATGACCGAACCCACCGCCCAATCTCGAAAACGCGTTTCCCTGGTGATTCCAATGTTCAACGAAGGTGATGCGATTGGCGTGTTGTTTGCGCGCCTTGATGGAGTGTTGCCAACACTGGCCGCGTACGATTTCGAGATCGTCTGCGTTAACGATGGCAGCACCGATCAAACGCTCGCCGCGCTTATGCAGGCGAGCAGCGTGCGCTCGAATCTCGTAGTCGTGGATTTGAGTCGTAACTTCGGTAAGGAAGCCGCACTTTCGGCGGGTTTGTTCATCGCGACGGGCGATGCGGTGATCCCGATGGATGCGGACTTGCAGGATCCACCTGAGGTCGTTGAAGACTTGCTCGCGAAGTGGGAACAGGGCTTCGAGGTCGTGCTCGCGCGGCGCGGTGATCGTTCGGCGGACTCCGCAGCCAAACGCTTCACCGCGCAATCGTTCTACCGGATTCATAACGCGGTTGCTGATGTAGAAATTCCCGCCGACGTTGGCGATTTCCGGCTGATGGATCGCGTGGTCATCGAGGCGTTAAACGCGCTTCCCGAAGGTCGCCG
>JBBRVM010000421.1:0-4006 GCA_038246865.1 Burkholderiales bacterium | reverse complement strand
TGGATGAAGTCGTGGCCTTGCTCGATAAGACCCCTGAACGCACGAGTGACGCACCACTGACAGGCGAGTTTCTACTTGGCTTCCATACTCAGCGCCAGAGTTTCTGGGGCAAGGGCGAAGCAATTGAGTCGGACGAACAACCCACTGAAGAAACCGTAGCAGGCTAAGGAGGCCAACATGAGCACATTACAAAACAAGATCGACTTCGCCCTCGTACTGCGCGTGAAGAATGCCAATCCGAATGGCGACCCGCTCAATGGCAATCGCCCCCGCGTTGATTACGGTGGCTTTGGCGAGATCACGGATGTCTGCATCAAACGCAAACTACGTGATCGCCTGCAGGAGTCTGGGCAGGGCATCTTCATTCAATCCGATGATCGCAAGTCAGATGGCGAGACCAGCTTGCGCAACCGAGCCGAATCCGACACCAATGGTTTAGGCAAGGCTATCTGGAAAGAGAAAGGTAAAAAGGATGAAGCTGCCAAGAAAGCTTGTGCAAAGTGGTTTGATGTTCGCGCCTTCGGTCAGGTCTTCGCCTTCGGAAAGGACGGTGACGCCAGCGGTGTATCCATCCCGATTCGTGGCCCTGTCACGATTCAATCCGCCTTCAGCAAAGAACCGGTCAGCATCACCAGCACCCAGATCACCAAGAGCGTGAGCGGTGAAGGCGACGGCAGCAAGCGCGGCTCAGACACGATGGGGATGAAACATCGTCTTGACGGCAGCAGCATCTACGAGTGCTACGGCAGCATCAATCCACAACTCGCTGTTAAGACCGGGTTCAGCGGTGCTGATGCTGAAGTCATCAAGTCGACACTGCCGAGGCTCTTTGAGAACGACGCGTCATCTGCTCGCCCCGACGGCAGCATGGCAATTCTGAAAGTCATTTGGTGGAAGCATTCAAGCAAGGCGGGACAATATTCAGCGGCGCGTGTTCACGATTCGCTGCGTACTTTACTGAATAATGACGGCACTTTTGACGAAGCTTTACTTCGCGCCAAGTTCACCGACCTCGAACCAGAAATCATCGATGGGTTTTGAGCGCCGCGTCGGCTAACTACTGCCGCCGCAACCAATACCCAGGCCGCAAACGTTCATGCGCGACGGCGACTATGACAATTTCGTCGGCGCGCGGCTCATAGATGACTACAAACGGGAATCCCTGCAAAAGCAGTCTCCGGGTAGCGCGGACGGAAGGCGTACCGATGCTTGGAAATTGCCGGATGAGTCGGATGGAGCGCTCAAGTTCCAGCGAAAACGCGAGGGCGATGCGCTCGGTGGCATCTGCCCGATACCATGCGGCAGTTGATTCCGCCTCGGCTAGCGCGTCGGAGTCGTATCGATATGGCAGCACCTCGGCAACGGTGACGCGTCAGTGCTTGCCTTGCGCCGCAGCGCGAATGCGTAACGCGGCTTCATCGCCCGCGATCAAAGTGGTTTCACCGCGATCCATGCGATCAAGTCGCCGAAGGACTTCGGCGTCCCACGCGGCTTTGATCTCTTCGGGCGGACCCTCCACGTCTTCGTCGAGGCTAACGATTAATCGGTCGACCAGCATGGCGCGATCTTTTTTTGATAACCGCAGTGCGGTGATCTCGATACTGTCTAGCTGTTCGTTCATAGCGCTTGCCTCAATTTTGGGGGACCTAGATGAATGATATTTCAACTGGTACGCAAACGCCATTGGAGGGCATTTCCGATGACCCCATTGCGCTCTCCGCGCTCCAGCACTGGATGTATTGTCCGCGCCAATGCGCGTTGATTCATCAGGAGCAGGCGTTTGCCGAGAACGTACACACGCTGCGTGGTCAGGCGGTTCACAAGACGGTTGACACGCCCGGATTTGAGGCGCGCGCGGGATTGCGCGTTGAGCGCGCGTTGCCGGTCTGGAACGACGAGCTTGGGCTGATTGGTAAAGCAGACGTTGTTGAGTTTGATGGTGGCGGGCGGGCGTATCCGGTCGAATACAAACATGGCTCGCGTCACAAGCTGCCAGCGATAGCGGCGTGTGATGACGTGCAGTTGGCGGCGCAGGCGATGTGCCTTGAGGCGATGACGGGCAAGCCGGTGCCAGAGGGTGCGCTGTTTTATGCGAAGTCGAAAAAGCGGCGTGTGGTGCCGATTTCTGCCGCGCTGCGAGAGACGGTGATCGAAACCACGCTGGCTGTCCGGAACATGTTGGCGGACGGTGTGATGCCTCCGCCAATGGCAGATTCACGCTGCAAGGAATGTTCGTTGATCGACATTTGTCAGCCCTTTGCTCAAGCCGCGCTTGCCCAGCACACAGAGCTGCGCGCATCCCTATTCGACCCTGATCTACCCTGATCAACCCTAACGCAAACGCGCTCGCCCAACACTATGCAATTGCTCAACACTCTTTATGTAACCACGCCGGAGACCTACCTGCGGCTAGATAACAGCACGCTGCGCGTGGAGCTGGACAACGAGGTGAAGCTGCGCGTGCCGTTGCATCACTTGCAATCAGTCGTCTGCTTTGGTCATGTGGGCGTGTCGCTGCCGTTGATGCATAAGCTGGCTGAAGTGGGCATTGCGTTTGTGATGCTCGATATGAATGGCCGGTTTAAGGCGAGGCTCGAAGGCGCGGTGAGTGGTAATGTGCTGCTGCGTCAGGCCCAGCATCGCCGCGCCGATAACCCAACCTTCGTGCTGGACACGGCCCGCGCGTTTGTTGCGGGCAAAATCAAAAATTGTCGTTCCGTGTTGTTGCGTGGAGCGCGCGAAGCGAAGGAGCCCGACGAGCAGGCAACGCTCACGCGCGGTGGCGACGATTTGGCGGCATCGCTGCGCGCACTGCCTGTGGCGGCGACGCTTGACAGTATTCGCGGTGTTGAGGGCGAGGCGGCGCGCACTTATTTCGCGTGTTTGAACTTGCTGGTGCGTCCCGATTGTCGCGAACCGTTCCGCATGGACGGCAGGACGCGTCGCCCGCCGCGCGACCGCTTTAACGCGCTGCTGTCGTTTGTGTACGCGATGTGGATGAACGATTGCCGCTCTGCGATTGAGACAGTCGGGCTTGATCCACAGATTGGTTTTTTGCATGCGGTGCGGCCCGGTCGCGCGGCCCTGGCGCTGGATTTGATGGAAGAGTTTCGCGCGTTTGGCGACCGATTGGTGCTGACGTTGATCAATCGCGGTCAGGTGACTGTGGATGATTTCATTGAACGCGAAGGTGGGGCGGTGACCTTGAAGGACGATGCACGTCGAGGCGTGGTTGTCGCCTATCAAGAGCGCAAACAGGAGGCGCTCGCGCATCCGCTGCTGGAGCACCCGATTGCGCTTGGGTTGGTGCCGATGGTGCAAGCGCGACTTCTCGCCCGCGCCGTGCGTGGGGATGTTGAAGGTTATCTGCCGTTCACGGCAAAGTGAGTTTTTAGGGGTGGCCGCATGCTGGTGATCGTTTGTTACGATGTGAACACGGAGACCAAAGAAGGCCGCAGGCGGCTGCGGCGCGTCGCAAAAACCTGCGAAGCCACAGGCCAACGCGTGCAAAAATCGGTGTTTGAATGCAAGGTGGATCTGATGCAGATGGAAACGCTGGAGCGTGATCTCTTGAGCATTATTGATGCGTCGCTTGATTGTCTGCGCCTGTATCGGCTGCCCGACGTTAAGGGCTGCGAAGTACGCGAGCATGGGCAGTTCAAGGCTGTCGATTTTGCCGCGCCACTCGTTTTGTGAGTTGTTGCGCGAACCTGGATCGACCACCTCCGTCGCCATGGGTTCGCGCGTCCCGTAGCGGTTTGAATTTGTTGAGGATTTTGCTTTGTGGCACAAAACTGCACACAGACTGGTCAGCTGGTTTTGGCGGTTCGCGCAGAAACGCGAACTACGCGAACGCAATCAACCGCTTACACTGGTGCGGTCTCCCGCGTCGCACGACGCGGGAGTGGATTGAAACTTTGGGCGACGGTCTACATGCTGCGCGTCGTTCGCGTCTCCAGCGTCGCACGACGCGGGAGTGGATTGAAACGATAAAACGATCTGGACT
>JBBRVM010000420.1:0-4013 GCA_038246865.1 Burkholderiales bacterium | reverse complement strand
TACTCACGTGATTCGCGGCGATGGCCATGTCATGAACACCCCGCGCCAGATCAATATTTTTCGTGCGCTCGGCAAAGAGCCGCCGGTGTTTGGGCATACGCCGACGGTGCTCGGCAGCGACGGAGAAAAACTCTCCAAGCGGCATGGCGCAACGGGCTTGAACGAATACGCTGCGAATGGTTATCTGCCGGAGACCATCGTCAATGGACTGGCTCGTTTGGGCTGGTCGCATGGCAATGACGAAATCTTCTCGCCGCAGCAACTAATTGAATGGTTCAACCTGGAGTCGCTGACGCCATCGCCAGCGCGGTTTGATGTCGGGAAGTTTGAATGGCTCAATGGGGAGCACATCAAGCGGTTGCCCGCCGAAGCGTTGGCGACGCGGTTGCAGCCATTTCTCGTGGCCGAGGGTTACGAGTTGACCGCAGGACCTTCGGTACTGGCGGTTGCCGAGCTTCTTCGCGAGCGCGCGCCGACGCTTAAGAAAATGGCGGAAATGGCGCGTTATTGCTACATGGCACCTGTCACCACCCCGATGCGCGCGATGATGCAGCTTGCGGCGGTCACGGCATCCGTCGGCACGTTGCTCAGTCAACCGGAAGAACATATTGCGGCGGCAGATTTGGCGGCTCGACAGGAACTCGCTGCGATGCAGCAGGGTGCGCAAACTCTCGCACTGTTAGCAGAGCATTTGACCGAAGCCAACAAGCCCGCTATTGAGTGGGTGAGGCAGCAGTTAAGCACGGTGGAATGGAACAAGCCAGCCATCGCTGCGTTGCTGAAAGAAGCGCAAACAAAGTTCGCGGTGAAAACGCCGCAAGTCATGATGCCACTTCGAGTGATGCTCACGGGGAGCGCGCAAGCGCCAGCGGTTGATGCGCTGTTGCTTACGCTTGGGCGCGAAGTTTCGCTTGAGCGGATTGTTGCTTGAGCGCGAAATGCCTTTGAGGTCATGGAGGACTGTACGGGCATCGGCTCTCTCCGAGTCACTGTCCCCCTCTCCCTAACCCTCTCCCACCGGGGGAGAGGGGACAACACACCGAGCACGGGCCCATCATTGCTGAATCAGCTCACCGCTGTCCGCATCGTCACAAACTCTTCCGCCGCCGTTGGGTGTATGCCAATCGTGCTGTCGAACACTGCTTTCGTTGCGCCGGCTTTCATGGCGACCGCAAAGCCCTGCACTATTTCACCGGCATCTGAACCCACCATGTGTAACCCGACGACGCGGTCGCTTTGGGTGTCCACGATGAGCTTCATGAATACGCGTTCCGCGCTGCCGCTTAGCGTGTGTTTCAGCGGTTTGAAGTCAGTCTTGTAGACGGTAATTTCACCGAAGTGTATTCGGGCATCGGCTTCGCTGTAACCGACAGTACCGATGTTGGGATGCGTGAACACTGCGGTCGGGATGAACTCGTAGCTCATGCCGCGCAGCTTGTCGCCGAACAGGTGATCGACCAGCTTCATCGCTTCACCAAGGGCGACGGGCGTGAGCTGGATGCGGGCGGTAACGTCGCCCAGCGCGTAGATCGAAGGCACACTTGTCTGGTAGTCCTCGTTCACCTTGATCGCGCCCTGTTTGTCCTGCGCAATGCCCACTGTTTCAACGCCCGTACCCGCCACTTTCGGTACTCGGCCAGTAGCATACAGAACGGTATCGACGACAATTTCAGCGCCGTCTAAAAGCATGACCGCAAGCCCATCGGTCGTCTTCGCAATTTGCTTGACGTCCGTCTTCAAGCGCAAATCAACGCCCGTCTTTTTCATCTCCGACGCAACGAAATGCCGCACGTCGTGGTCAAACCCGCGTAACACTTGCTCGCCGCGATAAAGCTGCGTCACCTCTGCGCCGAGGCCATTGAAAATCGATGCAAATTCGCAGGCGATATAGCCGCCACCGACCACCAGCAAGCGCTTTGGAAACGGATCAAGATCGAACATATCGTCGGAGGTCACCACCAACTCATGCCCTGGAAAAATCGGCACGCTGGGTTTGCCTCCTGTGGCGATCAGGATGTGTTTCGCGGTCACCCGTTCCGATCTGCCGGGCTGGGCAAATTGCACGGTGTGATCGTCAACCAGACTAGCCCAACCGGCCATCACTTTGACGCCCGCATTCACCAGCAAATTCTGGTAGATGCCATTCAGTCGCGTGATCTCTTTTGCGCGATTGACTTTGAGCACATTCCAGTCAAAGCGCGGTGCTTCGCCATGCCAGCCAAATCCCTGCCACTCCTCAAACGCTTCCGCGTAATGCGCGGCAAAACTGTAGAGCTTTTTCGGAATGCAGCCCACGTTCACGCAGGTACCGCCGAGCGCGCCCGCCTCGGCCAGCGCAACGCTCGCGCCACGCTGCGCGGCCATGCGTGCGGCGCGAACTCCGCCGCTGCCGCCGCCAATTACGAACAGATCAAAATCAAACTTAGACATATCGACTCCACTAGCCATGAAGTCTAAACGCGTGGTCGCGCGGATCGCCCCGGGCTAGATCACGACGAGCTTGGAAAGATCCTGCGTAGGCTTCGGGAATTGCGGGTTAATTGCTTCAAGCGTGTCGGCGAGCAGTTGCGCAACGAAGGCGTTCCGGGCCGAATTCGAATTGGCCGGGATGATGTACCAGGGGGCATGTAGCGTGCTCGTCGCGCGGATGGCTTCTTCGTACGCCGTCATATATTTGTCCCAGTACTTGCGCTCTTCAAGGTCGCCAACATTGAATTTGTATTGCTTGACCGGATCAGTCCTTCGCTGTTCGAGGCGCTTCGCCTGTTCGTCCTTGCTGATATGGAGCATGCACTTGATGATCACTGTTCCGGTCTCGGTGAGCATGCGCTCAAAATCGTTGATGTGCGCAATGCGCCGTAGCACCTCGTCAGCGTCGATCCAGCCGTGAACGCGCGTGATCAACACATCCTCGTAATGACTCCGGTTGAACACGACGATTTCGCCCTTTTGCGGCACTTCGGCGTGCACGCGCCACAGATAGTCGTGCGCCAGTTCAAGTTCCGTTGGAGCCTTGAACGGAGCGACGCGGATACCCAACGGGTTGACCGTGTCGAAAACCGCCTTGACCGTTCCATCCTTGCCGGAGGTGTCCATGCCCTGAAGCACCAGCAGCAGCTTTGTCTTCTTCTCGGCAGCGAACCGATCCTGTAACCCTTTGAGCTTTTCGCCGAGCTGTGCAGTCAGCGCATTGCGGGCCGCCTTGTCAGTGGGTAGTCCGTCGCGATCAGCAGGATCACGCTTCGACAGCACGAATTTGCTGCCGGCCTGTACTTTGAGAGTTTCGGAGACCATGAGAGCCTATTAATGCCCGCGGGGGCTGGTGAAAATAAAGCTGAGTTTAAACGCTGCAACCCGCGCTGGAAACCTCACGCGCCGCCACATCCGATTTGCTCCGTGTCATCGTCACACCACGCTTAAGCGCAGTTATCTCAGCCAGTATCGAAACCGCAATTTCGCTCGGCGTCTTGGCTCCAATATCAAGCCCCACCGGCCCGCGCAAATTCTTCACTTCTTCCGGTGTCACATCAAATTCCAGCAATCGCGCACGCCGCTTGTCGTTGTTCCCCTTTGACCCAAGCGCGCCCACATAAAATGCTGGAGACTTCAGCGCCTCCATCAGTGCCAGATCATCCAGCTTCGGATCGTGTGTCAGCGCCACCACCGCGCTGTTGCGATCCAGATTCATGGCGATCACGGTGTCGTCGGGCATCTGTTTGGTCATCGTGACTTGCGGAAGATCGTGCCACTGCTCCTGATACTCATCGCGTGGGTCACAGACGGTGACCTGATAGTCGAGCGGGATCGCCATCGTCCGGCAGAAGTCGTTCCCGGTGCCGAGCGGGAGGACGGCGAGCGCCGCCCGGCCGCCGCCGGCGAGGAGGCCGTTGGCGGCGGCGTGGACCGTCCCGTCCCCGCCGGCGACCGCGACCACGTCGAACCCGTCGCGGGCGGCCCGGCCGGCGAGGGCGGCGAGGTCGTCGGCCGGGCCGAGTTCGCGGAGGGTCACGTCC
>JBBRVM010000419.1:0-4017 GCA_038246865.1 Burkholderiales bacterium | reverse complement strand
GCGTCGGCAAACAATGTGTCTCGTTCCCCCGCACTCGCCGTTTGCAGGGCAGACAAGTAAGTAGTGGAACCCATGTCGCCCAACAGCAAAAGTCCTCGCTCTTCGTCCGCCGCCAGCAGTTGCGGCACGTGCACGCCGCCATCGGCGAGCAGGTGTGTCATGTTTACAAACGGGCGCACATCCTCCTGCGGCGGTGGCGCGTCCATCACGATTGCCGTCGCCCCGTCGTCAGCGGTCACGCGGAAATAGCGCCGGAAGCTAGCGTCCGCCGACGCAGTTTCAATCGTTTTCCATGCCGGTTGACTGAACCCAGTCGCGCTGGCGACCCAGGAAATGGCCTCGTCAAGACGGGCATCGGTGGCGGGGGAAGGCAGGTCGATTCGTTGCATCAGGTCGCTGGGTGAGCGCAAATTGCGGATGACGCACAGCCAGGCGATGTCTCGCGCTTCCGTGGGGTCAAGATTCGTCGGCTAAACTTGCGATTTTACCCAGCCTTTACTCGCCTTTCCAAGCCGTCGCCAGCGTATCGGCATCACTTTCCAGCATTTCAAGAATTGCCAGCTTTGCGTTCATTTCCCCGGCCCGTTACTGTGTTTGCGTTTGCCCTGTGCTCCTCAGCGGCGACTCACGCGCAAACCTCGTGCATCGCTACCCCCGTAGCGGGCGCTCTGGCGGCAGCGGGCGTGATCGCGCCTTCGAACGCGCGCGGCATGCAGGACTTGCGGCCTTATTGCCCATCAGCCATTTCGTCGAACGGCAGTTATCCGCTGCAATTGAAGCCCCCGTTGCCCAAAGGAAAGGACGGCAAAGACGCGGGCGAAATCACCCGTGTCAAGGCACGTGAAACATCCGGCGTCGACAACGAGTTCTTTGAGGCGACCGGCTCAGTCGATCTGCAATCACCGTCGAGGCAGGTGTTATCCGACTGGATGCGCTACGAGTTTTCGATTGACACGATCAAGGCGCGTGGCAATGTGGTCATCCGCTCCTGGCAAGATCTGGTTGAAGGGCCAGAGCTTGAATACAAACGCGACACCGAGACGGGTTTTATGAAGCGTCCGACGTTTGTACTGGGTCTGTACAAAGGTCGCGGCAAGGCCGATGAATTGCAGTTCACCGGCCCGGAAAAATACCGGGTTTTGCGAGGCAGTTATTCGACTTGCGTTGGAGATGCGCCGGCATGGCGGATCGAGATGGGGCAGCTTGATATTGATGAGAGCACCTCGACCGGCGTGGCGCGCGATGCAAAGATTTATCTCGGGTCGATCCCCGTGGCGTGGTTGCCGCAATTCAGTTTTCCGCTCAATAACGAGCGCAAGAGCGGGTTTCTCGCAGCCACCTATGGCACCAGCGGCAATCGCGGTCTCGACATTCAGTTTCCGTATTACTTCAACCTTGCGCCGAACTACGATGCGACACTGACGCCACGCATCATGACCAAGCGTGGCGTGTTGTTCAACGGGCAGGCACGCTACATTTTTGACACGCCGTTCGGCGTGGGCGCGGGCGTCTGGGATGGCGAAATTTTGCCGAAAGACAGGCTGGCCGATTCCACCCGCGACGCGACAAACATTCGCCACACGCAGCTATTCACGCCCAATCTGACGCTGGTCGTGAACTACAACCATGTCTCTGACGCGCGCTATTTTGTCGATTTGTCTGACTTCATTTCAATCACGTCAATCACGACGTTGCCGCGCGACGCGACGCTGACCTATCGCAAATTCGACTGGGTGTTCACCGCGAAAGGGCAACGTTTTCAGACGCTGCAGGATCCGGGCGCACTGGTTTTGCCGCCTTACAATCGACTGCCACAATTGACTGCCACTTCGCCGGTCTATCGTCCGATTGAGGATCAGCGACTGGAACTGAAAGTAGCGGGCGATGCAACGCGGTTTGAGTATCCGAATGCGTCGCTTCCGTCGGGCTATCGCACCTACAGTTACGGCACAGCGGCCTACCGCTTCGATCAGCCCAGTTATTTCGTAACGCCGCAAGTTGGGCTGCACGCGACGCGCTACCAGCTGATTGGTGAATTCGACGACTATCGCAATTCGACACGTATCGTCCCCATCACCAGTCTTGATGCCGGTTTGCGCTTCGAGCGCAATTCATCGATTTTCGGCACGTCGTTTACCCAGACCCTGGAGCCGCGCGCAATGTTTGTCTACATTCCGTATCGCGACCAGGGCGAGACGCCAGTGTTTGACTCGGCACTCGCGGACTTCAACTACCTGCAGCTGTTCAACCAGAACCGCTACATCGGTCAGGACCGGATTGGCGATACCCAACAGCTCTCCGTCGGCGTCACCTCGCGGCTACTCGATCCTGAATCGCAAAAAGAGCGGCTGCGCTTCGCGCTAGGTGGGCGCATGTATTTCAACAATCAGCGGGTGACGTTGCCAGGCGAGTCCGAGCGTGACCGCAACAGCTCGGACTTGCTGTTTTCGGCACAAGGACGAGTCACCGACGCACTCTATGTCGAGGCGAACACACAGTACAACGCGAATGTCGGCCAGACCGAGCGCTATTCGCTGGGTCTGCGTTACTCGCCCGAGCGATCACGCACGATCAGCGTCAATTACCGCGCCATCCGCGAACTGGCAACGCAGTCCGGTCCGGTGCGCGTGAAGCAGATTGATGTGGCCGGGCAATGGCCGATTTATCGCGGAATTTATGCGGTGGGTCGCGTCAATTATTCCATCGCGGATCGTCGCCTGACCGAGGGCGTGTTTGGGATCGAGTATGACGGTTGTTGCTACGTGATCCGTGCCGTTGCACAGCGTCTGGCAACCACGACGACCACCGCGACCAACACGTTTTTCCTGCAACTCGAATTGAACGGATTGGGCCGTGTCGGTTCTAATCCGATGGACGTGCTTAAACGAAATATTCCGGGCTATTCGCTTCTCTACGATAATCCTACCCGACGCCGTCTGGATGATGCGCCGCTGACCGGCCCCGAATTCACCCCGTGGACGCCCGGCTCGCCGCTGAACCCGAACTAGCCCTCTGCCCTAAATGCGCCCTGAAAGCGCCTTAACAGTGACTCAAAAGATCTCCGCTGAACTATGAAATCGATCTCCCTCTTCCCCAAGACTTGCGCCGTCGCCATCGCCGGATTGCTGAGCGTTGCCGCGCTTCCGGTACTCGCGCAGTCGTCGCGCATTCAGCTCGTTGATCGTGTGGTCGCCGTCGTCAACGACGAAGTCATCACGCGCTACGAATTGACCGAGCAGAAACGCGCTGTCGCCGCCCAGCTCAAGCGCCAGGGCGTCACCATGCCACCCGACGCGGAGCTGGACGCGCAGGTGCTGGAGCGCTTTATCAACGAAAAGGTGCAGCTGCAATACGCCCGGGAATACGGCGTTCGCGCCGATGACGAAACAGTCAACGCGTCGCTGCAGCGCATCGCGGGCGACAACAAAATGTCGATGATCCAGTTCACCGCCGCACTCAAGCAGGACGGCGTGACGCTGGAAAAATTCCGTGACGAGCTGAAGAACGAAATTGTGCTGTCGCGCCTGCGTGATCGCGAAGTCGAATCGCGCGTCGTGGTGACGGATTCCGAGATTGAGGCTTATCTCGCGCAGGCCAGGCTGGTCGGCTCCAATCAGTCGGAGTATCAGCTCGCACACATCCTGGTGCTGGTGCCTGAGCAGGCCACGCCGGATCAGGTAGAGACACGGAAAAAGCGCGCTGAAGAAGCCTCGCGCCAGTTGAAATCGGGCACCGCGTTCGCACAAGTTGCCGCTGTGTTCTCGGATGCCAATGACGCCACGCAAGGCGGCGCGCTCGGCTGGCGGCAAGGTGATCGTCTGCCCGTACTCTATGCGCAAGCATCAGAAAAAATGAAAGCCGGCGAGACAAGCGAGGTGCTGCGCAGCGCCAACGGTTTTCACATTGTGCGGTTGCTCGCCAAACGTGTCGGCGAACAAAAGGCTATTGTCGAGCAGAACAAAGCACGACATATTCTCGTTCGGGTGAACGATCTGGTCGGTGAGGCCGAAGCCAAAG
>JBBRVM010000418.1:0-4017 GCA_038246865.1 Burkholderiales bacterium | reverse complement strand
CCCGATGCCGACGCGCAGACGATGGGCGCATTGATGGCCGAAGCTGATTTGCAGGGCTCGGACGGACATGGCGTGATTCGTCTGGTGCCGTGTGCTCGGCGGATTCGTGCGGGTGGCGTGATCGTCCGGCCACAAATCAAGGTGGTGCAGGAACGCGCGGGGATGGCACTCGTTGATGGTGACAACGGCATGGGCCATCTGGTGATGAAGCGCGCAGCCGAAATTGCCGTTGTGAAAGCGCGCGTGACAGGCATCGCTTGGGTCGGTTCGCAGTGGAGTAACCACCCGGGGCCCGCGTCGCTGTACGCGCGCATGGCGCTGCCTCAGGACATGATTGGCCTGTACTTTGCGGTCGGCAATGCGAATCACTTGCCGCCATGGGGCGGGCTCGATATGTTGCTCTCGACTAATCCGATTGCGGTGGGCGGTGCCGTCGGCGAACTCCGGCCCCATCGTGCTCGATATGGCAACGACGGTCACCGCGCATGGCAAAGTGAAAGCGAAAGCGCAGCGCGGTGAGATGATGCCCGAGGGCTGGATGATTGATCGCAGCGGGCGGCCTTTACTTGACCCGAAGCGCGCCGACGAAGGATTTTTGCTGCCCATTGGTGGCTACATAGGTTATGGTTTGGCGCTGATCGTCGGACTGCTTGCGGGCACGTTAAATGGTGCGGCAATGGGCAAAGAAATCATCGATTTCAACCACGATGACACCACGCCGACCAATACCGGTCAGGCGATTTGCATGATTGATATTTCGGCGTTTGGCGATGTCGATGCATTCAAGGCACGCGTGGACACACTCGCTCATGACTTGCGCGCGAGCGAGCGCATGTCGGGTGTGGAGCGCGTCTGGGTGCGCGGCGGCGACAGTGCTGCCTGATCCTTCGCTGCACTCAGGATGACCCAAAAATTGGTCCAGAAATCGAGTCTTTTATGAATCACCAACAACCCCTTTGCAAACAAATCATCAAGTTCGCAGCCCTCTGCGCTTTTTGCCGCGCTCCCGCTGGCGCAAGCGCAAGCCCAAAGCACGTACCCGACCAAACCGATCCGCATGATCGTGCCGCTGGCGGCGGGCAGCACCGTGGACAACGCCGCGCGCATCGTCACCCAAAAGATGTCGCAGAACATGGGCCAGAGCATCGTGATCGAAAACATCGCGGGGGCTGCGGGAGCCACCGGCGCTGATCGCGTTGGGAAGTCGACAGCGGATGGCTACACCAGCGGCGGCTTCAACGACAGCATCATCACGATGTTGCCCAATCTGCAAAGCAAAATGGGCCGGGACATCGTGAAGGATTTCGAGCCGGTGTCGCTGGTGGCAACCGTTAATGGGGCCTGGTCGTGAACAACGACGCGCCGTTTCGTAGCGCTGCCGATGTGATCACGGCCGCCAAAGCGGCTCCTGGCAAACTCAACTACGGTTCGGGCGGCAACGGCAGCCCACGACACATCGCTGCCGCACTCTTCGCCTCAAGTGCTGGCATCCAGATGACGCATGTACCGTACAAAGGCGCGACGCAGGCAGCGGTCAGCGTGGCGGGTGGCGACGTGCCGATGGCATTTCGGGGTCTGGCAACAGTCAACTCACTCATCAAAGCGGGAAAGCTGCGGCTGATTGGAGTGACCACGCCGAAGCCACTCGCGCAATTCCCGGACGTACCGACGGTGAGCACTTCCGGTCTGGCAGGCTTCGAATTCAACTCGTGGTTTGCCGTGATGGCTCCGGCAGGTACGCCGAAGGACATCGTCCATCGACTGAACGCCAAAATCGTGAAAGCGCTGGCCGACCCGGATATGCGCGCAAATTTGATCGCGCAAGGCCTGACGCCGTGTGGCTCAAGCCCCTCTGAACTCGGAGCGGCCAGAAAAGATCAATTGGCAAAGTACGCGCGGCTGATCCAGCAGGCGGGAATTACGGCCGAATAGACACGCCGAAAATACATCAAATCGCCGCTCATGCCATACTCCGCAGCATGAAAAATAAGCCTATTGAGGTGCAGCACTTTACGCTGCGCGACGAATTTATCGAACTGCACAACCTGTTCAAAGTGCTGGGCATCGCCGCGAGCGGCGCCGAGGGCAAGGTGCTGGTGGCTTCCGGTAACGTGACGGTTGACGGCGTGCTTGAGCTTCGAAAGAGCGCGAAAATTCGCGCCGGACAGCTCGTCAAGTTACCCGGCACGACGATCAACGTGCATGCGCCCGATCCTGCGGAAGCCGCCGCACACGCCGAGCGCGTGGCCGCGGCGGAGGTGGCCATGCGGGCAGTCAACGTGTTGAAAGCGGCGAAGGCGAAAGTTTCGGCTGAAACGAAAGGCACCGGCGCGAGCAAGACCAGGCGAGTTGAATCACCGTTCTCGGCCCCGATTCGTCGCAAGCGCGGCGTCGTGAAGTAACGCGTCCTGAATTCTGCGCTATCAGCTTTTCGCTGAAACATCGCAAGCACTGGGGCTGAAGGCGTAATTGAGTCGAAGTCGATAACTGCTTAAAACCAGCTTTAGCCCCTGATAAATAGCCATTTCAGCGAAAAGCTGCCTGGGTAAAATGCATATGTCAGACGAACACGACGTGATCATCCAGCGCAAAAAAGTACGCGAAACCCGCGCAATGTTTTGAACACAATCACCCGAGGACAAACAAGATGACGAGCTTCACCCAAGTCGAACTATTCACTGACCACGACGGTCGCGCAAAATTTCGCGAGCACGACATCGTGCTCTCCGAGGGCACGTCGCAATCGATGCTTTCGGCTGTCATGCCCGCGACTGGCTGTCAGTTGCGGCACAGCCCGGTGGGCTTTCGCAGCGCGTGGCATTGCTCGCCAAAAGCACAGTGGGTATTCATTCTCGGCGGTCAGATGGAGATTGGCGTGCAGGATGGAAGTTCACGAATTTTTACCGCGGGCCAGCACTTTTACTCCGCCGACACCTTGCCCGAAGGCGAGACGTTTGATGCCACGGTGCATGGGCACTGGAGCCGTCAAGTCGGCGACGATCCGCTGGTTACTCTGTTCGTGAAAGTTTGACTCGTGGCGATCAAATCGACGATTTTCAAAGGCAGCCTCAACATCGCCGACATGGATCGCGGCTACTACGCTGACCATCCATTGACGCTGGCGCGGCATCCGTCCGAAACCAGTGAGCGCATGATGGTGCGCGTGCTCGCGTTTGCGCTCTATGCGAGCGAGCGACTGGAGTTCGGCAAAGGCATTTCCAGCGACGACGAGCCTGCCTTGTGGGAACACGATTTAACCGGCGGCATCATCCGCTGGATTGAAGTAGGTCTGCCCGAGGAGCGCCTGTTGCGCCGCGCTTGCGGGCGCTCGGACGAAGTCGTGCTGCTCGCTTATGGCGGCGGAAAAACGGTCGATGCGTGGTGGCAGGCGAACAAGGACGCGTTGGCCAAACAGGACAAACTCACCATCAAAGCCGTCGATTCAAGAAGCAGCAAAGCGCTCTCCGCGATGGCTGAACGCGGCATGGAGTTGCAATGCATGATTCAGGACGGCGAGCTCTGGATGTCGGACGCGACTGAGCGCGTGATGATTGAAGTTTTGACGTTGATGCCGACGCCGTAAACCGCCTGTCATTCTGAACCCTCGGTGAAGAATCACGCGGCACGTTTTGCGCGTAATTTTTTGCAACCGTCCTTGCCGCGCGACCTGATCCTTCGCCGCGCTCAGGATGACCCATCAGCAGGAAGGAAATCACCATGTCTACCGCCGAAGAACTCCGCAAGAAACTGATTCGCAATTTCTCATCGCAAGACGAAACATGGGAAACCATGGATCGCGCGCCGCACTACGATGGCGTTGCCAGCAAGCGTCTGGCGCGCGACACAGCAGCGAAACAGATGGGCCTCTCGGTCGACATCGTGCCGCCCGGAAAGCGCGCATGCCCGTATCACTTTCACTATGTCGAAGAGGAAATGTTCATCGTCCTCGAAGGCTCGGGCACGCTGCGAGTGGCGGGGGAAATGCTGCCGATTTCGGCGGGGGATGTGATGTTTATT
>JBBRVM010000417.1:0-4021 GCA_038246865.1 Burkholderiales bacterium | reverse complement strand
GGGATCCCCGCGCCACCTGCTCGCAGTTTTTCTGCAAGCGTACCCTGCGGCGTGAAATCAAGTTCGAGTTCACCGGCCAGATATTGCCGCTCGAACTCTTTGTTCTCGCCAACGTAACTCGCGATCATTTTTTTGATCTGGCGCGTCTGCAGCAGCTTGCCGAGACCGAAGCCGTCGACACCCGCGTTATTGGAGATCGCAGTGAGATTTTTGACCCCAGACGCTACCAGCGCGTCAATCAACGCCTCGGGAATGCCGCACAGGCCAAAACCGCCCACAGCAAGCAGTTGCCCGTCCCTGATGACGCCAGAGAGCGCCGCTTCAGCGCTCGGATAAAGTTTGTTCACAGTGTCCCCTTGAATGATCTAGAGTAATTGTACGAATTTGCGATGGGGTTTGATGCGCCGCAATATGTCACCCACCCGGTGGGAGCGGCTTTAGCCGCGAAAGCGCTCAGGCGACGGCTTATCGCGGCTAAAGCCGCTCCCACAAGATCAGATCGCAAGCTCCGGCCGATTACGAAAGAACTCCAGCGCCTCGGGGTTCGCCATCGCATCCAGATTCTTCACGGTGCGACCGTGCACGACATCGCGTACCGCCAACTCCACAATTTTGTTGCTCTTGGTACGCGGAATATCGGGCACCTGAACGACCCTCGCGGGGACATGACGCGGCGTCGTGTTTTCGCGAATTCTTTGCCTGATTTTTTCAGTTAACGCGTCGTCAAGCGTGATGCCTTCAGTCAGTTTGACGAACAGAACCACACGCGCGTCGCCGTGAAAATTTTGCCCGATGACGATGGATTCGACGACCTCGTCCAGCGTCTCGACCTGACGATAAATTTCCGCCGTGCCGATGCGCACGCCGCCCGGATTCAAGGTCGCGTCTGAACGGCCGGCGATCACCATGCCATCCTGTTCGGTAATCTGCGACCAGTCGCCATGACACCAGAGTCCCGGAAAGCGCTCAAAATACGCCGCCTGATAGCGCGCGCCGCCCGGATCGGCCATGAAGTGGAGCGGCATCGAGGGAAACGTCTGCGTGCAGACCAGCTCGCCCATCGCGCCACGCAGTGATTCTCCGTTGTCATCAAACACGTCAACGGCCATGCCGAGACCGCGACACTGCATCTCGCCGCGATACACAGGCAGGGTTGGATTGCCGAGCACAAAGGCACTCATGATCTCGGTGCCGCCGGACAGGGACGCGAGGTGCACGTCTGATTTCACGCACTGATACACGTAGTCGTAACTCTCCGGCAACAACGGCGAACCGGTGGACAACACGGCACGCAGGGCAGGCAACTCGTGCGAACGACGCGGCACAACGCCCGCCTTTTTGCTGGCGTCAATGTATTTAGCACTGGTACCGAAATGGGTGAAGCGCTCAGCCTCGGCAAAGTCCCACAGCACCCGGCCCTGCTCCGCGAACGGCGAGCCGTCGTAGAGCATGCAAGTCGCACCCGTCGCCAGCCCCGCGAGCAGCCAGTTCCACATCACCCAGCCCGTCGTGGAGAAGTAGAACAGGCGGTCGCCTTCGTGCACGTCGGCATGCAGCGCGTGCTCTTTCATTTGTTGCAACAGTGTGCCGCCCGCGCCCTGCACCATGCATTTGGGCAAGCCGGTCGTTCCGCTGGAGAAAACGACGACTAACGGGTGATCGAAAGGAAAGCGTTCGAAGGCGGGCTCTATGGCATCGTTCATGACGAATTCGGGCCAGACGCAATCGTCCGCGCCAAGAGGATGGTCGGCGATGCATTCCACCCAAACCACGCGTTCCACACTCGGCAACCGCGCCGCGATCTCGAACACTTTGTCGCGCGTATCAACCAGCTTGCCGTTGTAAAAATAGCCGTTCACCGCAAACAGAATCCTCGGCTCGATCTGCATGAAGCGATCCAGCACCCCCTGTACGCCAAAGTCCGGTGATGACGATGACCACACTGCGCCGATGCTCGTCGCGCCAAGCATTGCAATCGTGGCCTCGGGAATGTTGGGCAAGATGCTCGCAATGCGATCACCTGCGACCACGCCTGCCGCCTTGAGCGCCTGCTGCACAGCGGCGACCGTGCCACGCAATTCGTCAAAACTCATCCGCCGACGATCACCCGCTTCGTTCCAGAAAACCAGCGCATCTTCCGAGCCACGTTTCTTGAGCAGGTTCTCGGCAAAATTCAGTCGCGCATCCGGGAACCACTTCGCACCGGGCATCAGATGGCCGTCAATCAGTGTGCGCTCGCCCTTATCTCCGACGACGCCACAAAAGTCCCACACCTCGCGCCAGAACACTTCCTTGTTGGCAATCGACCAGCGCCACAGGCTCCAGTAGTCGGGGAATTTTTGAGAATATTTTTCGCGCAGTATTTGCGTGAACGCAGTGATGCGCGCGGAGGCCACGGCCTCGGGCGATGGGGTCCAGAGCGGTTCAATCATGGAGATTATGTAGGGTGTGCACCAGAGTGCGTACCACCGCCTGGAAAGAGCACAAACACACCAAATTTCCGTTCCGGCTGATCTCGTCGAAGCATGGTGGAACGCGACCCACCCTTCGACGAGCTCAGGGCGAACGGCGGGGAAATAAGTCGTCGAACTCGCACGTTAAACCCCTACGCCGAAAGCAGCAACCGCGCCCGCACCGCATCAGGCAAAGCCACGCCTTTATTGGCGCTGCGACTCATCCACAACAATTTGCAAATCCCGGTCGCATACAGCACATCCCCCACAAAAATGTCATGCGTAGTCTCGACAATTTTCGGCCCGATATCGGTGACACGGATGGTGACCCGCACCGTCGCTGGATGCGTCACCGCACGCATAAACCGGCAATTCGCTTCCACCAGAATCGGTACGATGTCCTCATCCACCGTCTTGAACCCGAGCTTGCCAAACCACTCCAGTCGACACTGCTCCATATAGCGAAAGTAGACCGTGTTGTTGACGTGGTTGTAGGCATCCATGTCGCCCCAACGCACCGCCATCTCGACTTCGTGCATCACGATATCGCGCAATGCAGTAATCGTATTGGCTTCCGTCATGGCGACCGGCGCAAGCTGTTTGGAGCTATCCATCGAGAAATGACCCTCTGAGAACGGTAAATGACTGAGTATTCGCTAACTATAATCGTCTGATGAATTGCGATGCCTCCGACATACCAGTCATCGACGCCCTTAGTCGTAGCCAGCCCGTTTCCTCGAGCGCCAGCGCGGTTGTCCTGACGCCCATCACGAGCGCGGATAGACGCTTTGAGTATTGTCTCGCGCTCGCACGCGACAACATGCAGCCGTATCTGGCACGACGCGGGCAAGAATTTGACGACACGCGCTGGAGAAATCTCGCACCGCAGGCATCGTTCTTTTTGCTCGACAACATGAACGTATCGGCGCACCAAACCATCGGTTTCCTGAGCGTGCGCGATGAACCGGACAGCCCCAATGCGTTGCACATCGGAGATATTCAGCTTGAACAACAGCATCGCAATCGCGGCGCAGGTTGGGCCACGCTTGCGCTGGTTGAAGGCATGGCGCGATCACGTGGCTTGAACGAACTCACGCTCAATGTCTTTCGCGACAATCCGGCGCTGCGTCTTTACGAGCGCTTCGGGTTTCGTTGTATTGACACCCAATTCGACAAACACAAAATGCGCAAGACGTTGGCGCGTCATCAAAAAATACCAATCATCTTGTAATGCTGAGCAATAGCGAAGGATCAGGCGGAATGAAAAAGCAACGTGATTCTTCGCTATCGCTCAGAATGACACATCAACCCTAGAGAAGTACATCAATGACCAGTATCCGAGCCGATCGCGACGCAATGGAATACGACGTAGTGATCGTAGGCGCAGGGCCCTCCGGTCTCTCCGCCGCGATTCGCCTGAAGCAACTCGCTGCGGAAAACAATCGTGAAGTCTCCGTCTGCATCCTCGAAAAAGGCGGAGAAGTCGGCGCGCACATTTTGTCGGGCGCGGTGATTGACCCGGTGGGTTTGAACGAACTGATCCCCGACTGGAAAGAGAAAGGCGCGCC
>JBBRVM010000416.1:0-4029 GCA_038246865.1 Burkholderiales bacterium | reverse complement strand
TCGGTGCCCAGCCTTCACGACGCGGCGCAGGCGGAATTTCGCCATAACGGCGACGCTCACCGGGAGGCAAAGCTGAGCCCGAGCGCGTGCCCGTTGGGGCTTCGGCATTCGCCCATTCAGCCGGGAGTTTGGTGCGTGGCCCACGGCCGGATTTGCTGGCCTTGACGCTGGCTGCATCCTGCTCCGCGTCATCGTCCGCACCGGCTTCACCAGCGGCGTTGCGCCATAGCACCAGTAACTTGCCCAGATGCTGCACGCTTTCGCAGCCCATCTTCTCGCAAATTTCGTTGAGGAATCCGACGCGAATTTCGCGCTCGTCGGACATCACGCGCACTTTGATCAACGCATGGGCGGTGAGCGCGAGATCGATCTCGTGGAGTACGGCAGGCGTCAGCCCGTGTTGACCGACCATCACCACCGGATCGAGATGGTGCGCAGCGGCGCGCAGGGCGCGGCGGGCGCTGGAGGAAAGGGTGGAGGTGGCGGCAGTCATCTTGGAATTTCTTGTTTTTAGGGGAATATTCCCCCGATTATCTCGCGTTGCGGCCCGTGCAGGCGGGAGCTAATGGCCTAAACGTCGATAATTCAGGCCCTTTTGTGCGTCACTGCGCCGCGCCTGTTCAACTCACGCCATGCTCAACCCCTCCGCCAAACGCCACAAATCGAACAAAGACTGGATGCAGGAGCACGTCAACGACCCGTACGTGCAGAAGGCAAAACAAGAGGGCTACCGCTCGCGGGCGGCGTACAAACTGATCGAAATTGACACCAAAGACAAGCTGATCAAGCCCGGCAACGTGATCGTTGATCTGGGTTCCGCGCCAGGTAGCTGGAGTCAGGTCGCAGCCCGAAAAATAGGCAACACGGGGCGCATCATCGCGATTGATTTGTTGAAGATGCAGGGCATGGCGCATGTTGAGTTCATCCAGGGCGATTTCAGCGAAGCCGGGCCGCTCGCGCAGATCGAGGCCATGCTGGCGGGCGCAAAGGTGGACCTGGTGATGAGCGACATGCTGCCGAACATGAGCGGCGTGCCGACGATTGATTCAGCGCGGGCCATTTACCTGTGCGAGCTGGCGGCAGAGTTTGCGCTTGCTCACTTAAATCCGGAAGGCAAATTCCTGACCAAGGCGTATCAGGGGCCGGGTTACGAAGAGTTTTTTCAGCAACTGAAAAAACAGTTCAAAACGGTCGCCAGCCGCAAGCCCGACGCGTCGCGCGATCGCAGTGCGGAGCTGTTTTTGTTGGCTTCTGGGTTGAAGTAATCGGCATTTATCGGTGAGCGTGCGCGTATTAACTTTTAACTGAAACATCGGCTGCATTGGGGCGAATCGCGATTTTCGTTAATAGTCGACGTTTAGACATTATTGGCGCTAGCCCCTATGCAATAAGGGTTTCGTTAAAAAGATGAGTCGTTTTTGACGGTCTATTTGGCTCGAAGTACGGCAAAACCCAACTGGTATTTCCAAGCATCTTTCCGAGCGCACCAGAACGCGATGCCTGGGTAGAAAAATACGGCGCGACTGACGGTGGCAAACAAGTCCTCAGCCGACAGAAGTTGCGTGCCGCAATGCAATGACATCGATTTCCCGGATAACGCAAGCCGCTTTCGCATCTGAGCTGGCCGGCAACATCGACGGCCTCTTCTTGCTGAACCAAGAGCGCGGAGCGCTCTACGAATTTTTTGCGGCGGGCGTTTTGAGCCGAAGGCGAGAATCGCCCGCCGCAAAAAATTCGTTGTAGCTCCCGCTCTCACCCCGGATAGCTACACTCCGAGTCAATGAAGAATCTGGCGGAGGAATAGTTGTAGCTCCCGCTCTCACCCCGGATAGCTACACTCTGACCTAACCTTAACCCGCGCCAGCCTTGGCTGTCGCGGGTTTTTCTTTGTCAAAAAGCAGCCCTCAAAACAGCAACATCTGGTCGGTATTGACCTTTTTTTCCTGAAAAAGCGGCAAACCAACGAGAATTTTCATGCTCGCGTACTGTTTTTCAGTGACTGTCAAGACGCGTACTGAACCCTCAGGCGGCAAATTTGCGATCACCCGCGCTGAATGCTTTTCTTCGGCATCGCGATTGGCCACGACGCGACCGTAGATGCTGAACTGGATCATGTCGTAGCCATCGTTGATCAGGAATCTACGAAACAGCGTGTATGCGCGCCGCTCGGCTTTGGTCACTGTTGGCAAATCAAAGAGCACGATTATCCGCATGAATCGCCTCGTCTCTTTGCTCACAGCGGTGACCTACCGCTCGTCCTTGTGCTGCATCAAACCCTGTATTCGCGGCAACTCCAGAAGTGACTCGTTGCCGCCGTCGTAGACACGGGCAAGCGATTGCGCTGCCTGATCGATTGACGCAAGCACGCTCATCACTCCGCGCGGCATTCCCACGTCAACGTTGAGCAGCGAGATGAGGGCTGCTTTATCGGCAGGCGTCAGCTCGAATACCGAAGTACTGCCTGGGCCACGGACGTTGCGTGCGACATGAAAGTCAACGACGGGACGATACGGCTCGATCAAATCGTCTGCAAGATTGAATGCGTTTTGCTCGCTGTCGTGAAACAGGCCAATCGAGGGCAGCATGCCGTGCGCGACAACCGCGCGGGCACACGCGCCACGCATTACTGCGTAACCATAATCCAGCGCACTGTTGGTCCACGATTCCTGCGCGCGATTGAAGCCACGACTGAACAATGACGGGAAGTAAAGCGCAGCAGCCTGCGCTTCTAAATTATCCGGATCGCCCGAACGCACGCGGCGCTCATGGCTCGCCAGTCGGTCTGCCGCGTCAAGCTCAAATGCTTTGAGCACAAAGCGCTGGTTCTTGATTTTCGATTTCACGATTTCTGCCCACGCACGCTTGGCAGTGGGTCGATCAACGTCAAGCTGCAAACGCTGCATGCGAACCGCGCGACTGTGTTGCAAGAAGGGAAGTAACACGGCGTTGGGCTGATGGTTGTCGCCACAGGCATAGAGTCCGATGCCGTAGTCACCGCACGCAGAGAGTACAGGATGCGTAATCGTGATTTCGCGATGCGCGAGCACAATCACGGCGATATCTTCAAAGGGAACGAACGCCGTTTGCGATTGCTCGATGGCAAGCGAGAAATGCTCCCGCTTTAGCTTTGCCGGTTTGCTGATTACGACGCTACGCCAAGTCACGGCGTGTCTCTGTGGGAGATGGGAAACTGTTGCCCAAAACGTCGGTGTTCAGTTTGGAAAATGCAAGAGCAGTCTTGACTCCCAGTCCTTCAATTGCCCCAGCTTTACCTACGTTAGCGTTGCGGTCATGTGCCCACAGATTGATGTTCCCCGTCCCGCGATGGCACGTAGCAAAGTACGCACGGAGAGCAGGTTTTCCCTTCTGCGCGACATCAACCAAGTCATTCGCATGCAGCGAAAATAGAAAATCGAAACCCTCCTCCATCAATGTCCAGTCTGCTTCATCCTTGAAGGCCACAATCGCCCGATTCGGTAAGCCCGTCACGCGGTGATGCACGTACACCGGCACCAGATGAAACTTGCGATCTTTCTTGTGTTGAAACACGTCAACTCGAAGCATGGTGTCGTTCTTTGCCACGCCGCCCCGCACCTCAACGCCAGACATTTTGTCGATCAACATATTGACTGAGCGAACAATGGGGCCGGTCGGTTCTCCTAGTTTGTCCGGCTTGCGCAGCGGATTGTTCGCGGCGAATGCCTTGTCCGCTTTTCCGCCGTGTGCTAGCAGGCGCTCGCGTATTGCTTCGTAGAGCATGGCATTTCGATGCGGATCAACCAACTTGTCGACGTCTTTTAACGTTAGCGATGTCAGCGCCACTTTCTGTTTGACCGAACCCGTTTCCTTGAGCGGTTCCGACTGCGCGTAGATCGTTTCCTTATGCGCTGCGCCACCGTTGCGCCGCTGCGGCGCACGCGAGACGAACAAGGGTTTCAGCGCATCAAGCGCAGGCTCATCGTAGCTACCCAGTACGACGATTTGCTCGCGCATCTGATTGACGTCGTCGAGTTTCAGGCGCGCCTCAAG
>JBBRVM010000415.1:0-4030 GCA_038246865.1 Burkholderiales bacterium | reverse complement strand
CGTGGATGACGAGTGTCGGGGTCTTGAAGTTTTTCGAGAAGGCGTGCGGTGATTGCGATTGATATTTTTCGAGGTTTTCCCACGGCCAGACGCCCAGCTCCTGATTGAGCCAGAGGTAGCCGTCGTCAGCGAATTGCGTCGTCCAGTTGTACACGCCAGCGTGACAGACGTAGGCTTTGTAGCGATCGGTGTGGCCGTTCATCCACGCGACCATGTAGCCACCGTAGCTGCCGCCGGCGGCGTACAGGCGGTTCTTGTCGACGATACCTTCTTTGATGAGCACATCGGTGACGGCCTCGGTGTCAGCGAGTTCTCGCGGGCCGAGATCGCCGTCGATGCTGCCGAGGAAGGGCTCGTCAAAACCCGCCGAGCCGTGGTAGTTCACCGCCGCGACGACGTAGCCCTGCGCGGCGAACGCCTGCACGTTCCAGCGGTAGTGCCAGGTGTCCATGTGCGCGGCGTGCGGGCCGCCGTGAATGTCCTGCAACAGCGGGTATTTTTTCTTTTTGTCATAGTTGGGCGGGAAGCAGACGAAGGTTTGAACGGGCTCGCCGTTCCAGCCTTTGACTGTGCGGCTTTGCCATTTTCCGAGCGGGATTTTTTCGAGGAAAGCGTTGAGGTGATCCAGGCGTTTGTGGCCTTTATCTTCTTTATCATCGAGGCGGTAAAGGCGCGCCGGGTGGTCGATGCTTGACTTGGTGAACACCAGCGTTTGGCTGTCCGCCGATTGCGCGAACGTCAGGACGTGGCCGCCGTGTGCGATGGCTCGCGGGGCTTCGGTCGCGAGCGGCAGCTCCCACAAATGCTGCACGCCGGAATCTTCCGCGCAAAAGAGGATCGCGCGGTCATCCGCACTCCACAACGGGTTGGCGCTGCCGTAGGTGCCGACCGAGCGTGGCCAGTTCGCGGCGAGGCGCTCGGACTTGCCGCTCTTGTGATCGATGAGCATCAGGCGCGTGTGTTTGCTTGGCGCAACGGTGGGGATGGCGCAGACGACCATCTGTTTGCCGCTGTGCGAATACACGGGTGAGGCGAGCCACATTTCGCCGAGATCGACGGTGCGCGATTTGCGCGATTTGATTGTGAGTAATGTGAGTGTGGTCGGGTCGGTCAGGCGCGTGACGTCCTTCGGCTGCACCCACGCGATCTCTTTGCCGTCGGGCGAAATGGCGTAATCGTTCGCGCCGGGATCGCCCTGACTTAATGACCACGGTTTGCCTGCAAACAGGTCTTTCGCCTTGCCGCTGCTGACGTTGATCTCAAAAATGTGCGGGCGCTTGCCGTCGCAAATCCAGCTGTCCCAATGGCGATAGTTGTCGACCTCGACCACCTTCGCCTGAACCTTGGATTCCTTCAATTCCTTCGCGCGCTTCGCCTGCTGTGCGTCGGTTTTCAAATCGGGCCAAACCCATGACACGGCGGCGACGTGTTTGCCGTCCGGGAACCAGCGAATGCCGTCAACGCCGTTGGCGAGTGTGGTCACGCGACGCGCTTCGCCGCCGTCGGGTGCGATGACGTAGAGCTGGGATTCAGTGTCTGCCGTTTTTCCTTCGCCACGTTTCGCGCAGAACGCAATCAGCTTGCCGTCGGGCGACCACAGCGGCGCGGTGTTTTTCTTGCCCGCGCTGGTGAGCTGCTTGCGCGTTTTGCCGTCGGTGGAATAAAGCCAGAGTTGCGTCGCGCTCTCGTTGGTTTCCATCGAGTAGGTCGATTGATCGACAACGACCCATTGACCATCAGGCGAGACGCTCGGCGTGCCGATGCGCTCGCATTGCCAGAGGTGCTCGACGGTGAGGTGTTTTGCTTTTGCCATAACGCAGCTTTCTTGAGGACAAGGGCGAAGCGTAACGCGAAAGTGAGATTTAGCCGCGCTTGTAGACGGCGCTGCGGTGCCCGATTCGCAAGACTCGGACGACTACGCGCTTGTCAATAATTTCGCAGATGATTCGCCAGTCGCCAAGCCGATACTTCCAGTACTTGCCGAGCGCATCGCCCGACAGGCGTTCGCCGAGATCGGAGGGATGTTTGCTGGTTGCGACGCGCGTCTTGAGGAAGCTGACGATAAGTTCGCGTACCGGTTTGTCGAGCTTTTTGATTTCTTTCAATGCGTCCGGCTCGAACTCAATTTGCCAGACCAAGCGCGCGCTCCACATCAGCAAGAGGAATCGCTTTACGATTTTTCCGTGAACGCGCTTCGGCCAGGTAGAAGTCTTCCAGGTCGTCGATGTACTCGAGGATGGCCTCGCGTGCCAGCGTGGTCTTTGTGCGGCCAGATTCTTGCGCGATGTGAGCGAGGCGGGCTTCTATGTCTTCGGGTAAGCGGATGGCTAACATCATAGTTTCCGTTCTCTGCTATACGTGTATAGCGATTTTACATCGCGCGTTCAAACTATTGTGCTGATGCTGGTGTAGACGTTCTAGCGACGAATCGTGGTGCGTTTGACGTAGACGATCTCGCACGCGCCGGCTCCAGCGTCGTCTCGTGTGAGCGATGTTTTCAGGAACCATCCGCCGTCGCTCTTTGCGTCTACGAGGTCGCCTTCGATGGCAACGACGTCGCCAACGCGCGCGGCGGACAACACTCTTTTAACAGCAGAATCGGCAGGAATGAGATGCATGTTCGCGGATGAGCGAATGATCTCTTCATGCGGTGCGGGCGCTTCGCCCGAGTAGCCCCAGAAGTAAAAGCGACCGCTTTGAGATATGCGCAGACGCTCGATCAAAGCGGTGTCTGACATCCGTCCCCAACCCATCGCGAAATCAACCGGGATGAGTTTGGCACCGGCGTCGATGTAGTAATTTTCTTTCGCTAGGACGCGAGCTTCCGCTGAGAACTCAGCGCGTGGCGTCAGCATGAACTTGCCGCTACTGAAGGACACCGCGTTCGCGATGTTCCGCTGGCGCGGCTCGTCCGGCGCGACCTGGCCCGGTGGATGGTGGCGCTCACGGTGCACATAGCCGTCGTACGCGCCCCAACCGGAGACGGCGACAAGAGCGATGAGCAGAAAGCGCATGGCGTAGCGTTTTATTGCGGCCGATGTGGGCCGTCTAGATCGCGCCTTCAAACATTTGCACGTCGACAACGGCGCCAGGCTCCACGCCACCCACGTCGCTTGCCAGCACCACGAAGCAATTGGCCTGCGTCATCGACGACAAAATGCCCGAGCCCTGATCACCCGTGGTTTTGACTTCAACTCCGTTGGTGGTGATCGTGAGCACACCGCGCTGGAACTCGGTGCGGCCCGGCATTTTTTTGATCTTGTTCACCAGTGTCGCTTTCACCATCGGCGGCAACGCGTAATCGGTACGGCCCTGCAGCGTGGCTAACGCGGAACGAACGAATTGATAAAAGGTCACCATCACGGCGACCGGGTTGCCCGGCAGACCGAAGAAGTGCGCGCCGCCGACCGTGCCATACGCCATCGGCCGACCCGGTTTCATCGCGATTTTCCAGAACAGGACTTCGCCCAGTTCATTCAGTATTTGTTTGATGAAGTCCGCTTCGCCAACGCTCACGCCACCGCTGGTGATGACGACATCGGCATCAGCCGATGCGCGCTGAAACGCGGTGCGGATTGCCTCGGGCGAATCGACAAAATTGCCCAGATCAATGGGCGCGCAGCCAGCGCGCTCAAGCATGCCGTAGATCGTGTAGCGGTTGCTGTCGTAGATCTCGCCGGGGCCCAGCGTAGCGCCGATGCCTTTGAGTTCGTCGCCGGTGGAGAAAAACGCGACGCGGAGCTTTCGATAGACCGAGACTTCGCCGATGCCAAGGCTTGCAACCAGGCCGAGCGCTGCGGGGCCGAACAGGGTGCCTTTTTTGAGCGCGGTGGCGCCCGTCTTTAGATCTTCGCCGCGAAAACGCCGGTTCTGGCCCGGCTTCAAATCGTTCGGAATATGAATGCCAGCGTCGTTTTCAGTCACGCGCTCCTGCATTGCCACGGTGTCGCAACCGGGGGGCATCACGGCACCTGTAAAGACGCGTACGCAATCTCCCGTGCCGACAGGGCCAAGGTACGGTTTTCCGGCG
>JBBRVM010000414.1:0-4032 GCA_038246865.1 Burkholderiales bacterium | reverse complement strand
GAGTAGCGTGAATAAGCTGCCATCTTGAGTCGAGCACGTGATTTCGCAGTAGCCATTCGACGGGACGCAGTCCGGTGGTTTTGACGCATTCGTCGACCTCGCCGGTTTGTTCGGCGACGTGGACGTGAATTGGCCCCTGCGCGCTTGCAACCAGCGTACGGATCGATGCGGTTTCGGCAGCACGCAGCGAATGAATCGCCACGCCTGAGTTGATGAGCGGCCCCGACGACGCCTCGTTGATGCGTTTTTGCGCAGCAAGTATCCATGCGGCATCGGTGGCAAAGCGACCTTGATCGTCACGTAATGCAGGCGCATTGAATCCCGCCCGCTCGTACAGCACGGGCAACACAGTCAGCCCGATGCCTGCTTCACGCGCCGCTTCAATGAGCATCCAGATCATCGTAAGCGGATCGTCATACACGCAGCCATCGGGCGCATGATGCAGATAGTGAAATTCGCAAACATGGGTGTAGCCACCACGCAGCATTTCGATATAGAGCTGCGCTGCAACGGCTTTCAATTGTTCCGGTGAAATGGCGAGCGCGACGCGATACATGCGATCACGCCAGCTCCAGAAATCATCGTGCTCACTTTCCCGACGCTCGGCGAGACCGGCGAACGCGCGTTGAAAGGCGTGGCTGTGCGCGTTGACCAAACCGGGCAGCAGTGGCCCTGAGAGAAGGTGTGCGTTGACGGATGCGGCTTGCACGCTGCTTGCGCCGGACGTGATTCCCGACCAATATCCACTGGCATCAATTTCCAGCAACACATCGCGCGCCCATGCGCCGCCCGTCGGGTTATTAAGCCACGCAAGCGGAGTCCATAGCGCTTGTAACTTCGACGCACTCATTGCACGCGGCCCGGTGGTGTCCAGTCGAGCATGATTTGTAGCAACTGTTTCAGCGTCGGTTGAATCTGTACGGCCTTCGCTTCGTCGTAAGCGAAAGGCGGAACTTCCTGCATGTAGAGCGACTGGCACATTTCCATTTGAACGGCGTGAATGCCTAAGTCTGGACGACCGTAGTGGCGCGTGATGTAGCCGCCCTTAAAGCGGCCATCGACCGCGTGCGTATTTTTCGTATTTTTGCCTAAAAATGCAGCGAGGCGCGTTCGCAGCGACGCGTCGCAACTTGCGCCGCTCGCTGTTCCCAAACTCAGATCCGGCAGTTTGCCTTCAAACAACCACGGAATTTCCGAACGAATGCTGTGACCGTCCCACAGCAACGCATAGCCGAACTTTTCGCGAACGCGTGCGAGTTCAGCGTGAAGCACTTCGTGGTACGGACGCCAATAAGTTTCTCGCCTGTGATCTACTTCCGCTGCGTCCGGTTTGCAGCCTTCGCGATACAACTGCTCGCCGTTGAAAGACGTGTTCGGGCATAGCCCCGTGTTCGATGCGCCGGGGTACATCGGCGTGTTGTCCGGAGGACGATTCAGGTCGATGACGTAGCGGGAAAATTTCGGCACGACAACGCTTGCGCCCAACATCGTTGCAAAGTCGTAGAGTCTTTCCAGATGCCAGTCGGTGTCTTCCACGGCCAACGCGCGGTCAACGTAGAGAGGCTTGAGCGAGTCGGGAATCTCGGTTCCGACGTGGGGAAGACTTAGCACTAGCGGGGTGGTGCCGCGTTGCAGTGAGTAGGTTGGTTGTGTCACTCAGCGCTCCCAAAATTGAACAATGCGCCCACCCGAAACCAAAAGCTTTAGCGGATGATGCCCAAACCGATATACCAGATCGCGCGGATGTTCGGCTTCCCACACCGCAAAGTCAGCACGTGACCCAGCACGAATTTGCCCGTAACTATCGGGCAGACCCAACGCGCGTGCCGCGTTCACGGTGAACCCTCGCCACGCTTCTTCTGGTGTCATTCGAAACAGCGTGCAGGCCATATTCATCATGAGTAGCGGTGAAAGCGTCGGCGATGAGCCGGGATTGTGATCGGTGGCGAGCGCGATCGGTACGCCTTTTTCGCGCAACGCAGCAACAGGCGGAAGCTGTGTTTCTCGCAAAAAATAGTACGCGCCGGGCAACAACACGGCAACGGTTCCTGATGCCGCCATTGCGTCGATCCCGGCGGCGCTCAGGAATTCGAGATGATCGCAACTCAAGGCGTTGAACGACGCCGCAAGCGCCGTGCCGTCTTGATCGCTCAATTGTTCGGCGTGCAATTTAACTGGTAGCCCAAGAGATTTTGCAACATCGAAAACCTTGCGCGTTTGCCCGGCACTGAAGCCAATGCGCTCACAAAACGCATCGACCGCGTCGACTAGGCCTTGCTCATGCAAACGTGGCAACCACTCACAGACAGCGTCGATATAGGCATCTGCGCGACCCTCAAACTCTGGCGGCACGGCATGCGCACCGAGAAATGTTGTACGAATCGTCACGGGCAAAGCTTCCGCCAGTTTCCGGGCGACGCGCAGACAGCGCGCCTCGTCCGCCTCGGAAAGGCCGTAGCCGGATTTGACTTCAATCGTCGTCACACCTTCGCCCATCAGCGCGCGAACCCGAGGGATAGCGAGCGCCTGTAGTTCATGTTCAGTCGCTGCGCGCGTCGCCGCAACGGTCGAGCGAATGCCGCCTCCAGAGCGAGCTATCTGTTCATAGGTCGCACCTTGCAAACGCAGTTCAAATTCGCGCGCTCGGCTACCTGCGTAAACGAGGTGTGTATGGCAATCGATAAGCCCAGGCGTGATGCAGGCACCCCCGAGATCGTGCTCACACGTCACGCTACTTTTGACGTGAGCAGGCATATCGCTCAACGCACCGACCCAAACCACTGCGTCGCCGGAAGTGACAATGGCACCCTGTTCAATCCATCCCCACGGCTCTCCACCGTGAAAGGTCGCGATATTGGCGTTGCGCCACAAATCAGTTTGCATGAGATGAGTGTCCTTGTAGGAGCGGCTTGCCGCGACTCAAGCCAACCAGATTACTTCGATGCGAAGTGGGTCGCGGCAAGCCGCTCCTACGGTTCATGTGCTCAACACGCATTGAAACTCCCAACAACTCTGCACCGGACTAACGCCCCAATCACGCACATCGTCCGCGCTCCAGACAAGCGAACGCGGCGGAACCGCCACCGTTTCTCGCTGCGTTCGAACGCTGGTTCCAAGCCACGAGAAAACGCCACACAGCGTTGAAGTCTGCTCTGTTTGCGTAGCTAACCAATGCGTTTTTCCTCCCGACGGATTGTCCAGAACCAGTCGCCGGAGCCAACCGGACGCTCGGTTCGTAGCAATCATCAAATTTAAATCCTGCGTTGGCCCGCTGGTCAGCGTACACATCGGGGCGAAGCGGCCATCGAATGCATACACGGGCAACCCCGGCTCAAGCTGCACGTTAAAGGGCTCGCCCAGCTCCATACCCACGCCAGTCAGCGCGACTATCCAGCGCTGAACATCAGGAAACGCGGAGAACGGTCCATCCTTTACGATGTCGGCAACGCTGAGTCGCAAAATCCAGTCGTCCGCATTCGGCCATGTCAGCAACTCGCGCGTCACGCCTCCGCCATTGCGCCACGGGTGCGGTGCAGCGTCGTCCAGTCTCACAACATTCAAGGTCACGGTTTGAATACTCCGTCGATCTGATAACGCCCAGCGGGATGCACGAGTCGGGCCTGCGTGATGGGCACGCGGTGATTGACCGTGCGCCGCGAAACAATCAACACGGGATCAGTGATTTTGAGCCCAAGCAACTTGGCTTCGCGCGCTGTTGGCAGCCCCGCCTCAACCGCGAAGTGCGCCTCCCAAAGCGGTGCGACGTCAAGCAAATAATGCGTCGGCGTGATCTGTTTGAAATCAACCGACAGATACTCGGGAGCGCATTCGGGGTTTACATAGCGATCTTCGCATTGCAGCGCTACGCCGTTTTCGTAGTGGACGATGACGGTGTGAAATACCGGCGCATTAAGGTCAACACCCAGCCGCTGTGCCGCAGTTGCGTTTGCCAATTCTGCCTTCGCGAGATGCACGGTGGCATGATGAGTATGGCCGCGCTCCACCACCTCCTCGTGGATATCGCGAATCGTC
>JBBRVM010000413.1:0-4035 GCA_038246865.1 Burkholderiales bacterium | reverse complement strand
TCGCAAAAATCAGCCCAACGGTGCTCGACTTCATCGGTGTCAGCACCGTGCCCAGCGCCACGAAGCACACGCCAATGAAGAGCACGCGCCCGGCACCGATGCGATCGGCAAACGCGCCAGCGAAGGGCTGCGTTAGGCCCCACCACAACTGCCCGAATGCGAACGCGAGGCTGATGTCGGCGATGCCAAGACCGGTGGATTTGTTGACGTCGCCGAGGAAAAGCCCCATCGACTGCCGCGTGCCCATCGTCAGCGCGAAGGTTCAGGCGGCGGCTAGCAACACGAGGCTGATCGAGAACCTTTGCTGGGTCGTCCTCATGGGGGCTTGGTGGAAAATCGTCGACAACAATTAATTACGGAGTGTATCGATGAACGCTGACGCAACCCTCGTCGCATGGCAAATCGATGAAGCGGCGATTCGCGCGCGCATTCGCGGGCGTGGCGTGGCCACGCGCGAACAATTGGCGGGGCTGACCGGGCTGGAGCAGATGCAGCGCATGATTGCCGGTGAGTTTCCTGCGCCACCGATCTCGGAGACGCTTGACTTTGCGCTGATTCACGTCGAATTCGGGCGGGCTGTTTTTCAAGGCAAGCCGTCGGCGAAAGTGTTGAATCCGATGGGCACGGTTCATGGGGGATGGTATGCCTCGATTCTCGATTCAGCGGTCGGTTGCGCGGTCAACACCGCAATGCCGGTGGGTCGCGGCTACACCACGCTTGAGCTGAAGCTAAACATTGTGCGCAGCATTTCGCTCGACGTGCCGCTGGTGCGGGCTGAGGGCTACACCGTGCATGTGGGCAGGCAGGTTGCGACTGCTGAAGGGCGTCTGGTCGGGCACGACGGCAAGCTGTATGCGCATGCTTCGACGACGTGTCTGGTGTTTGAGCTGCCGCCCGCGACGTAGCGACGCGCCGCTGAGTCAGTTAGGCGAGCTTCGCCACCCGCGCCTGCAAGCGTTGCAAATCGATGCGGGCGCGCTGAATATCTGACGCAAACTTCGATACATCGTCGCGCTCGGCGACAAGTTCTGCTTCGGTATGCAGGTAGCGTTTCCCGGCTTCGTGCAAACTCGTTTGTGCGTTGTCGCCGAGTGCTTTCAGTGCTCTGAAAAAGCGAACGGCTTCGTTGGCAAGAATCGGCCCTACCACCCGCTCAAGCTCTGCTTCTGCGGCGAGTGGCAGCGACGTGAAGGCTTTGGAAATATCTTGCAACAGCGCAGCCTGACCGGAGATTTTCGCGCTGCGTAGGGCCGCCTCTTTCCCCTGCGCAATGAGCGGTAAAGCGGACAATGGAAACTCGACGCTAACCGTCAAATCTTTCTCCGATAGCGATGATGCACCTGCTTCGAACGCGCCATCCGCCGTGATTTTTAGCGTTGTTGACAGCGGCGGCATGCGCACTTGTAGCGTCTCCGCAGCGTGTGCGGCGAGCAGCTTTCGCGCAGCGTCGTCGTGTGAGAGGAGACGGGAAAGCGCGCGAGCGATGAGCGATGAAGGGAGCATTCAATTATTTTCTCAGGTTCTCGCCTACAGCGGTTCCGCCGAACGCGGCGACGGGTAACGTTGCGGTTGAAATGCCGTTGGCGGCGACACAAGTCGGAACCGCACGCGTTCTGACCTACGCCGATGGCTAGACGCGCGGGATGCCACCGCATAATAAAAAAGCCGACGCAAGGTCGGCTTTTCTGGGAGCGGTCGGGATCAGGCTTGCTGAATTCCCGCGACCAACCACCCTTTGCTGCCGTCAACAGGTTTCACCAGATTCCAGACTTCGCTGAACGCTGAGCCCATGACCATGCCGTCTTCACGCATCTTGCCGGTGAATTCGACGCTGGCCCAGTATTGACCACGCTCCGTCTCGATACCCATCAGGTTCGCTTGCAGCTCTTCGACGTGCGTCGCTTCCTTGTTGCCACCGATCACGTCTTTGGCGATCTGGTTATAGAACTCATCCGTCGAGAAATCGCGCACGGCGTCAAGGTCGCCCTTGTCGTTCGCAGCTTGCATGCTCATAAACTGCTTTTTGGCTTGTTCTTCAAAGCCCGATTTGTCGAAGCCGACTGGAATGCCGAAACCGCCCGCCAGACCACCTGCCATGACTGGCGCAGCAGCCGCTGCACCGCTGCCCGCTGCGGCACCGGCGTATTGCAACGGCTCCACGCGTGCTGGCTCTTGTGAGCGGTCAAACGGCATGGGGGCACCATTAGGGGAAGCAGCTTGCTGCTTGTTGCGGTTCATGAAGCGGATCAGGAAGAAGATTCCGCCGATGACCAGCAAGGCCATCAGGATCATTCCCATAAAGCCGCCCGCGCCCATTTGTGAGAACAGGTAGCCCAAACCAAGGCCTGCCGCGATGCCCATCAACGGGCCGGCCATGCGGGACATCATGCTGGGCTTCGCGGCAGCGGCTGCAGCACCGGCAGCCGGGGCCGCCATAGCGGCACTGGCTGGTACCGCAGCAGGTGACGCTGATGGGACGCCAGATTTGGCGTCCGAGACAGAGCTACGTTGCGAGCCGACAGATTTGCCGCCACCAAATTTTTTGGCGTCAACAGCAGTCGTGGTGAGCGCCAGAGCAGCGCACATCGCGATCGTTGAAAAGAGTTTAAACATGGATTACATCCTTTTTGATAAGCCGAATCAGGGATCGTCAGGTTCCAGTCAGGTAGACCGCGTACGACCGTACAAGTTCACAGTATGCCGCAACTTTACACCAGTGCCAAGTGGCACTTTCCCGCGTAGCACGCCCTTGAATATGTGGGCAAAAGGCCCAATTTCAAGAGGGACATTGCAAATCGCTAGCGCAGGCGGTAACCGCGATGCACGGCGACGATGCCGCCGGTCAGATTGAAGTACTCCACGCGCTGAAATCCTGCCGTTTCGAACATCGTTTTCAGTTCAGCTTGCGGTGGATGCATGCGGATGCTCTCGGCCAGATACTGATAGCTGGACGCGTCGCCCGCAATCTTCGCGCCGAGCTTCGGCAGGATATTGAACGAATACCAGTCGTACGGCCCCTTCAGTAGCGCGTTCGGACGTGAAAACTCTAGCACTAGCGCCCGCCCGCCGACTTTGAGCACGCGACGCATCTCAGCGAGTGCACGGTCTTTGTGCGTCACGTTGCGGAGGCCGAACGCGATGGTCACGGCGTCAAAACTTTTGTCGGCGAACGGCAACGCCTCGGCGTTGCACTGCGTCGATGGCGTGACCACGCCGTTGTCGAGCAGCGCATTGCGGCCTTCGAGCAGCATCGCAGCATTGATGTCGGTGTGCATAACGAGCCCGGTCGGGCCAACGATGGGCTGCATCAGGCGAATCAGGTCGCCGGTGCCGCTGGCCAGGTCGAGCACCCGCTCGCCCTTGCGCAGTTGCAGCTGATCAACCGCGAAGCGCTTCCAGATGCGGTGCAGGCCGCCGGACATGGCGTCGTTCATCACGTCATATTTCGACGCGACGGAATCGAAAACGCCGCGTACTTTGCCCTGCTTTTCTTCCTCGCCTACGGTTTGGTAGCCGAAGTGCGTGGTGCCCTCATCGGCACGGATCTGATTAGTCACGCTTTGCTCCTGCCTTGTCGAGTCGCGCCAGATATTCGTCCCAAAGTCGGTCTTTTTCGATGCACAACTTGTTCAGGTAATCCCACGAAAAAATGCCGGAGTTGTGACCGTCGCTGAAGGTCGGGCGCACGGCGTACATGCCCACCGGCTCAAGCTCGGTAATATCCACATTCCGCTTCCCGACTTGTAAGACTTCCTGACCGGGGCCGTGACCGCGTACCTCGGCAGACGGCGAATGCACACGCAGGAATTCGAAGCTTAGTTCATGCTCCTTTTCGCCATAGGCCAAAGCGAGGACGTGACGCTTGCGATCCAGCGTCAACTCTGTAGGGATGGGGGTGTCGCGTTCAAGGCCGGGCATAGGTTTCTTTTCAGGCGATGAAATGCGCCGTACCGCTATTTTCGCAGAGCGCCGTTTTTGTAGGAGCGGGGTGGGGGGCCCCCCCCGGAGGTGGCGGCGACCCCCCCCCACAAAAGC
>JBBRVM010000412.1:0-4038 GCA_038246865.1 Burkholderiales bacterium | reverse complement strand
CAAAGGATTCGGTGAGGGACCAGGGGCGCGGTGCTGCGGTGATCGCTTTGTCTGGCGTGTTCGCCAAGGACACAACCCCTCTGTCGGCTGCGCCGACATCTCCCCTACTGCGCAGGGGAGACAGGCCTGAGTCCGGCGCGACGCGGCTTGCCTCTCCTAAAGCGTAGGGGAGGTGCCACGAAGGGGCGGAGGGGTTGCTCGTTCGCGCAGGCAAGCTGTAAACCAGCTTGCCCTCGGTGGTCACAAACAACGTCCCCGCAAACGTCCTCGCGGCGAACGCAGCCTGCTTGTCCCATTGCCGGCGTTGGGCACGAAGGGCACGCTCATCGCGGCCATTTTTTCCTGCGCGGCCGGAAGGTCAGGCGTGGCCAAAGCGTACGCGTTCACGGCGATCCCGGCGGCGCTCATCGCGATGGACACCGGTAAGGCGCGCATCAGAATGCGCACCGTCGTTGCACAGCGGCCACCGGTGACATTGCCAACGTTTGGTGCACGCCGAACGGATCGCAGACGAATGCAGGTTGCGGGGAATCAAAACGCACGGTTGACAGGTTCATCGTGGCCCTCGATCGCTATTTTCGTGCAAATGTTTTTGCACGAAAATCAGGGCTGATGGCCTTTGATTATGTGGCTTGGCGCAGGTGGCCTACGCAGTTCTCCCGAGGTTAGCCAATGCGATCTTGACAGCTTCGCCTGATGCAGCTTTTTACGTTTAACCCTTATTGAGCGAGGGCTAGAACCAAAATATGTCATAAACCGACTTTTGCGAGTAAATGTCGTAAGCCCCTATGCATTAGTGCTTTCAGCAAAAAGCTGTACGAAATTTCCGCATCGGTCTTATATAAGAATTAAGGTTCGCGCAAGCACGCCTATGGCACGATTTGACTATTCTCAAAACTATTTGTTTGTCGCCGTAAGTCTCACGGGTGGCTCAAGCGGGCGCGGGAAGTCCAGTGCCCTCGTTCGAAACCGTTGGCGAGGCGTCGGCGTCGCCCCGGCCCTCGATCGACTTGCCGATGATCTCCTTGGCAAGGTCGCGCTCGTCGCTCCCTTGGGTATGCGCAATCAGAACCACGTTGCCCGACGTAATGGCATCCATCACCAGTTCGGAAAACTTGCCGACCTTATTGCCAGCGCCGACCGCCGTACCCACAAACGCGCCGAGCCCGCCAAACCAGCCCAGCATCGCCAGCGGCGCGACAAGCGGGCTCGCTACAAACAGCGTCACGCGGGACGCCCACAAAATGGCGGTGCCGACGGCGCCGATGCCTGTGCCGACCGCAGTGCCGATGGCACCGTCGACCAGCATGTCTTTGAGCACTTCGTCGCTGCCGGCGACGTCGGGTTTGAGCGGAAGCGCTTGCAGGATTTCGACGGCGGATGGGACGAAACCCGCAGCGAGTAGCCGCTGGCGGATAAAGTCCGCTTCAATGTGTCCGGGATAGATAGCCGAAACACGGTGACGGTCGCCGGACAGCAGCGGGTCCGTCGCGAAAACGGGTTGCAGTATCGGAACGTTTTCCTGCTCCGCAACGGCGACGACCGGAATGTCGGTCGCGGTGCGCTCGCCTTCGGCACTGGCGGGTGTGGCGTCGGCATCGGTGCTGCCGTGCGAGCTGAGGGATGGATTCATTCGGGGTCTCCGTACTCTGTGGGTTAACCGTCGCAGCGGCGAATCGACTTGCAAACTTTTGAGCAATGCACAACGCCTCGAACGGACTTTCATTACATGCCCAGTCTATGGCTGGAGACGACCGGGGTCTGTTCGCCAGCGCACGGACGTAGCGACCATGCGATCCCGTCGTCCGCCGTACGGACATCGCCCCCTGCATCGGCGAGTTTTTCTGTTGCGGTTTCGTGACGAGCACCGCATCTATGTGCTCCAGAATGTGCGCTGGCAGATAGAGTTGTTCTTCAAGTGGATCAAGCATCACCTGCGGATCAAGAATTACGTCCGGGGTGCTGTAAGGTTGGAGGCGTAACTCTTATATAAGACCTAAGGTTCGTGTAAGCATTCCTCTGGCACAATCCGCGTATTCGCAAAATCGCCAGATGGTGCGCAATTTAAGGAGAACGCGATGGGTGCTTACAAAGAACACTTCGACCGGTCGATCAATGCGCGCGATGCGTTTTGGGCGGAGGAAGCGAAGCTGATTGACTGGCATACGCCGTTCACTCAGGTCTGCGACTTTTCGCGACCGCCGTTTGCCAAATGGTTCGTCGGCGGAACGACCAACCTCTGTCACAACTCGGTAGATCGTCACGTCGCCACGCGCAGTGATCAGGTCGCGCTGCACTTCATATCTTCCGAGACCGACAGCGAAACGAAGTACACCTACCAGCAGATGCACGACGAGGTGAACCGCGCCGCTGCGATGCTGCAAAGCCTCGGCGTGACCAAGGGTGATCGCGTGTTGATCTACATGCCGATGATTCCGGAGGCGGTGTTTGCGATGCTGGCGACGGTGCGCATCGGTGCGATTCACTCGGTGGTGTTTGGCGGCTTTGCTTCGGTTTCGCTGGCGACGCGCATTGATGACGCCAAGCCGAAAGTCATCGTCTCGTCGGACGCCGGTATGCGCATGGGCAAGGTCGTGCCGTACAAGCCGTTGCTCGATGCGGCGATTGAACTCGCGGCTAACAAGCCTTCGAGCGTGCTGCTGTTCGACCGGGGACTGGAGCCGATGAAAACCACGCCAGGTCGCGATGTCGATTGGGCCAGTTTCCGTGCGTCGCACATGATGAAACAGGTGGAATGCGAATGGGTCGAATCGTCGCACCCGAGCTACATCCTGTACACCAGTGGCACCACGGGAAAGCCGAAAGGCGTGCAGCGCGACACCGGCGGTTATGCCGTCACGCTCACCACCAGCATGTACAAAATCTTCGGCCTGAAAGCGGGCGAGACGATGTTCTGCACGTCAGACATTGGCTGGGTTGTGGGTCATTGCTACATCGTCTACGGGCCGCTGCTCGCGGGCTGCACGACGATCATGTATGAAGGCGTGCCGCTCCGGCCCGACCCGGCGATCTGGTGGAAGATTTGCGCCGAGAACAATGTGAAAACGATGTCCTCGTCGCCCACTGCGATCCGCGTGCTCAAGAAGCAGGATCCGAAATTCATGCAGCAATACCCGCTGCCGAACCTCAAGTATTTGTTTCTCGCGGGCGAGCCGCTGGATGAGCCCACTGCGCGCTGGGTAAGTGACGCGCTGGGTGGCGTGAAAATCATCGACAACTACTGGCAAACCGAAAGCGGCTACCCGATCATCTCGGCGCAGATTGGCGTTGAAGACACACCGCGAAAATTCGGTTCGCCGTCGTTCCCCGTGTACGGCTTCAACGTCAAGCTGAAAGACGAAGTGACGGGTGGAACGACCAAGGCTGACGAGAAAGGCGTTTTAACGATTGTGCCGCCGCTGCCGCCCGGAGCGATGACCACCGTGTGGGGTGACGACGAGCGCTTCGTAAGCACCTATTTCGACACTTTCAAGGATGAACAGGTTTATTCAAGCTTTGACTGGGCGACGCGCGATTCGGAAGGCTATTACTTTATTCTTGGCCGAACGGACGACGTGATTAACGTAGCAGGCCATCGCCTTGGGACGCGCGAAATTGAAGAAGCTTTGCAGGCGAATTCGATGGTGGCCGAATGCGCCGTGGTCGGTGTAGCCGACGCGTTGAAAGGGCAGATTCCTGTGGCCTTCGTCGTGTTGAAAGACCCGTCCAAAGCCTCCGAAGCGACCAAAATTGCCATCGCGCAAACAGTCGACAAAGAGATCGGCGCGATCGCCCGACCGGGCGCCGTGCATCTGGTGACGGTGCTTCCGAAAACGCGCTCCGGAAAACTGCTGCGGCGCACGATTCAGGCAATTGCCGAAGGTCGCGATCCTGGCGACCTGACCACGATTGAAGACCCGGCGGCGCTGGTGCAAATCAGGGCTGCGCTCGGCAAGTAAACCCCCGGTCGCGACCAATGGCGCAGTTGGTCATAATTGTGCCATGAAAATTCTGTCGATGGCCCATCTGCTGGGCGCT
>JBBRVM010000411.1:0-4048 GCA_038246865.1 Burkholderiales bacterium | reverse complement strand
CATGCCGTCTTCGATGCTGATGATGGGGTATTTGTCGACCCAGGTGGCCATCATGTTGATCCATTCTTCAGAGCTCAGCACCAAACCTTCGCCCTCTAAATGGTACTTGCCGTCTTTGTAGAACTCGCTGGCGGCGCAGTCGAGCGCCAGCGCGATTTGCTCGCCCGGTTTGTAGCCGGCGGTCTCAATCGCTTGCATCAACAGCGTTAATGCTTCTTCATTGGATTTCAGATCTGGCGCGAATCCGCCCTCGTCGCCCACCTGCGTTGGCCAGCCTTTGCTGTCGATGAGTTTCTTCAACACCTGAAACACTTCGGCACCCCAGCGCAGCGCTTCTCTAAAGCTCGGCGCACCGACGGGCACGATCATGAATTCCTGCAAGTCCACCGAGTTGTTTGCGTGTGCGCCGCCATTGATCACGTTCATCAACGGTACTGGCAGGCTCATTGGCCCCGCGCCACCGAAATAGCGGTACAGCGGCAGGCCAACGTCTTCGGCTGACGCTTTTGCCACCGCGCACGAAACAGCAAGCATCGCGTTCGCGCCGAGGCGGGATTTGTTCTCGGTGCCGTCAAGTTCGATCAGGATACGGTCGATACGCGTTTGTTCTTCGCCATCGAGGCCGAGCAGCGCTTCGCAAATTTCGGTATTGACGTAATCAACGGCTTTCAAAACGCCTTTACCGCCAAAACGCGACTTGTCGCCGTCACGCAATTCGATGGCTTCGCGGCTACCGGTGGACGCACCACTGGGCACGGCGGCGCGGCCCGTAGCGCCGCTCTCAAGCACGACGTCGGCTTCAACGGTGGGGTTACCCCGTGAATCGAGAATTTCGCGGGCGATTACGTCAACAATGGCGGACATGATTTAGTTTCCTTCTCTATTTTTCATCCTGAACGAAGCGAAGGATCGGGTGGCACACGTTTCGGCTTAATCTGCAGAAACACTTGCGCACGTGATCTTTCGCTTCGCTCAAGATGACAGCCTCAAGGGAGGCTAGGTATCAGCTACACGCCGTCTACGACAATCATCGAAAACTCAGCCGCGCCTTCGCGTTCGGCACGCGCCGCGACATACAACGCCGAGTCATAAAACGCTTTCGCTGCTTCCCGTGTTGGGTACTCAATAATCACGACACGAGGACGCGACCAGTCGCCCTCCAAAATTTCTGGATTGCCACCACGCACGATGAATTTGCCTCCGGCGGCATCAATCGCAGCGGGCGACAACGCCATGTAGTTTTTGTATTTCTCTGGATCGGTCACGTTGACGGATGCAATGATGTAGGCGCTCATAATTTGTGTTCTCCAACGAGTAAATTTTCAGCAAATGGCTGAGACTTGACGATGCGATCCAGCGCCACCAATTGCTCCAATAAGGCCTTCATACGCGGCAGCGGCCAAGCGTTCGGGCCGTCGGATAGCGCCGTGTTCGGCGTCGGATGCGTTTCCATAAACAAGCCCGCAACTCCCACGGCAACCGCAGCCCACGCCAGCACTGAGACAAACTCGCGCTGACCGCCGCTTGAAGTACCCTGCCCGCCCGGCAATTGCACCGAATGCGTGGCGTCAAACACGACGGGGCATTTGCTCTCACGCATGATCGCCAGCGAGCGCATATCGCTCACCAGATTGTTGTAACCAAAACTCACGCCGCGCTCGCAGACCATGATGGTGTCGGCGCCGCCGTTAGCTTCCTTCGCTTTATTGACGACGTTTTTCATGTCGCCAGGTGCGAGGAACTGACCCTTCTTGATGTTCACCGGCTTGCCACTCGCGGCAACCGCGTGAATGAAGTCGGTCTGGCGACACAAGAATGCAGGCGTTTGCAACACGTCCACGACGCTTGCGACATGAGGAATTTCTTCAATCGAGTGCACGTCGGTCAACACCGGAACGCCGATCTGACGCCTCACTTCGCCCAGAATTCGCAGGCCGTTTTCCATGCCAGGGCCACGAAAAGTTTTACCGCTGGAGCGGTTTGCTTTGTCGTAGCTCGATTTGAAAATAAAAGGGATGCCGAGCGCTTGCGTCATTTCCTTGAGCGCGCCGGCGGTATCGAGTTGAAGCTGCTCGCTCTCAACCACGCACGGGCCAGCGATCAGGAAGAATGGCTGGTCGAGCCCGACATTGAACCCACACAGATTCATGCCTGCTCCTGATCGTTAGGATGCACCGCCTTGACCAAATCGCGCTGCGCCATCGCCGCGGCAACAAACGCCTTGAACAACGGATGGCCTCCACGCGGCGTAGAGTTGAATTCAGGGTGATATTGCACGCCCAGAAACCAGGGATGCATCGACGTCGGATATTCAATGACCTCGACCAAATCCTGCACCGAAGATCGGCCCGAAACCACCATGCCGTGGCTCTCGAACTGGTCGACGAAATTGCTATTGACTTCGTAGCGATGACGGTGGCGCTCGTTGATCTCCGTGCTGCCGTACACCTCAGCCGCGAGTGACCCGGCCTTGAGCGTTGCCAACTGCGCGCCTAGCCGCATGGTGCCGCCCTTGTCTGAGGAAACATCACGCTTCTGCACCGCGCCGGAAGCGTCCTGCCACTCGGTGACTAATCCCACCACGGGATGCTTCGTGTCGTAGTTGAACTCGGTGGAATGCGCGTCAGCCATGCCGCAAACATCGCGTGCAAACTCGATCATGGCGACCTGCATACCGAGGCAAATACCGAGGTAGGGCACTTTGTGTTCACGGGCATATTTAGCCGCAAGAATCTTGCCCTCAATCCCGCGTTCGCCGAAGCCCGGCCCAACCAGTATGGCGTCCATATTGGCGAACAGGCGCTCGCCTTCAGTCTCTATTTTCTCTGACTCAAGGTAGTGGATGTTTACCTTGCAATCGTTGTGAATGCCACCGGCTTTGAGCGCTTCACTGATTGATTTATAGGCGTCAATCAGCTCGACATACTTCCCGACAAAGCCAATGTCCACCTCAAATTTTGGCCGCAGCGTGCGTTGCACGATGAGCGCCCACGGCGCGAGATTCGCGGGCTTGGCGAGGATGTCGAGCGTATGGCAGACGATCTCGTCCAACATCTGATCGTGCAGCATTTGCGGCACTTTAAAAATCGTATCGACGTCCGGGACCGAGATCACCGCACGCTCCTCCACGTTGGTGAAGAGCGAAATCTTTTTCTTTTCTTCATTCGGCACCGGGCGGTCAGAGCGACACAGCAGCACGTCCGGAAAGATACCGATTTCGCGCAGTTTTTGCACGCTGTGCTGGGTCGGTTTGGTCTTTAATTCTCCGGCGCTGGCGATGTAGGGCACCAGCGTCAAGTGGATGTAGCAGCGGTTACGGCGCCCAACCTCGACGCCCATCTGACGAATCGCCTCCATAAATGGCAACGATTCAATATCGCCGACGGTACCGCCGATTTCAACCAGCAGAACATCAAGGCCCTCACCCGCGCGCTTGATCGACGCGGTGATTTCGTCGGTGATGTGGGGAATGACCTGGACGGTGCCGCCAAGATAGTCGCCGCGACGCTCTTTGTTGATTACGTTCTGGTAAATCTTGCCCGACGAGCAGCTGTTCAGAGCGCTCATCTTCCGGGAAATGAAGCGCTCGTAATGGCCCAAATCCAGGTCCGTCTCGGCACCGTCGTTCGTCACGTAAACCTCACCATGCTGATAGGGGCTCATGGTGCCCGGATCAACGTTGATATAGGGGTCCAGCTTGATGTTGGTGACTTTGAGGCCGCGGGATTCGAGAATCGCGGCGAGAGAAGCGGCGGCTATGCCTTTCCCCAGAGAGGAAACAACACCACCGGTAACGAAAACGTATTTAGTCATGTGCCTACAGGCAGTAGGGATGACGGAGTCTACAGGAAATCGACGCCGGCCTCAATGCCAATACCGCACGAGCGCTTGAAAAATGCCTGCGCCTGCCGGTGCGTCAGACCACGCCCATGTTGATGGTTTTGATCGATTCGACGCGGATATCCTCGGTCAGGCGCGCCTTATAGTCGGAGAAAGCCGGCGTGGTCTTGACCGTATACAGGCGCGGATGCGGCAGTTCGATGCGGAT
>JBBRVM010000410.1:0-4051 GCA_038246865.1 Burkholderiales bacterium | reverse complement strand
GGGCTGCGTTGATGAAGGCGATTCTGCGCGTCGCGACACACCGCCACACGGGTGCCGTTCACCAGCCCTACCGTCCCTTCCCCCGCACGAAGCGTTTCGACATCGATCGCGCTCATCGGCAAGACCCGCTCGGCGACATTTGCGATGGCCTCCGCCTGTGCGGTGAGCCAATCAGTGGACAACGCCAGACGAGCCGGTGAAAATTTCGAATGCAAGGTGCTTTCCTGCCCGATGATGGCGTCAAGGATCATGGTTGCCGCCATCGTTCCTTGGGTGAGCCCGATCCCAGAAAGCCCGGTGGCCACCCAGACGTTGTCCATGCCGGGTGCGCGACCGATCATCGGCAAACCATCCGTTGGTTCGAACAGCTCCGCGCTCCATCGTTGCACAATGGCTTCCACGCGAAAACGCTCGCGCGCCCACTCCTCCAACCGAGACAATGACAACACCGGGTCTCCGGTGCCGGTCCGATGGTCGCAGCCGCCAAACAGCACAAGCCCCTCTTCGGCGCTACCAACCCGCCGGGAATAGAAATAGGGATCGCTGTTATCCCAAAAGAGCGCATCGGCCGGTGCATCCGCCACCTTGGCGACAATGGCATAGGACTGATAGGGGGGGGTAGCCGCAAAAAGCAGCGGTGCCGCCGTATAATTGCAATGTGTCGCGCAAATCACATGTTCAAATGTCACGCGGCCATCGCCAGCCTGCAACATGGTACACGGCACGGAGGTGGGACTCTCAACTAACGACTTCTCGAACATTCTCACCCCGAGCTGGAGCGCCATCTCCACCAACCGATCGAGATAGCGCAAGACATCGATGCGCCCCATGTTCTCAATACGGTACCCGCAGGCCGCACGTGGGAAGGGTACTTTGTCATCTGTGCCCACTGTCAGCCCAAGGACGATCGCGGCCTCGCGCTCCTGGCGTATCGCGTCCTCGTCGTCGATTGACTCGCTGTAGTAATAGGCGGGTACGCGGCTGAAGCCAGCCGCGCTGCCGGCGTGGCGCTCGATCGTCTCGATCGCCTGTAGCCGACGTTGTGTATAGGCGGTGGCGTCCTCGTTGCCGAGTTTTTCAAGCAGGGCCCGGGGTCCTTCTTCCGGATGTGCGTCCAAATGACCGGTACTTCCCGCTGTCGTGCCAGCGCCGACTGCTTCTGCCTCGCAGACTATCACAGAGTATCCGCGAAGCGCCGACTCGATCGCGACGCTCAGGCCGGTTATTCCCGCTCCAATGACCAGCACGTCGGCACTCTGCGCACCGGTCAGCGTGGCGAAACGTTGCACGAGCGGTGTTTGGTGACGCCACCACGGATCGCAGATAGCCGTGGGCATTATGTTGGTGCTCAAAGTATTCATCATCTACTCGCTGGAAGGCGGCTGGCTTCGATGAGGAAGCCAGCCGCACTTGAAGAAGTTCCGTTGACCGGGTCAGTGCACAGCCATCGCGCTCTTGTTGATTGATTGCGCCAGGCTGCTCAGCTTTTCATCCGTCATTTCTTCTTCATTGATATTTTGCTTGAGCAATTTCAACGCATTTCCATAACCCAGACTGTCCGCCCAGGCGCACAACGTACCGTATGTGGCAATCTCATAATGCTCAATTTTTTGCGCACAGGCAATCAACATGGCATCCATCACTGTCTCCGCCGCGTCTTCCTCCATGGTGCCCTCTGCTTCCTCAATCAATCCTTTCATCGCTTCACACGTTTTTGCGCGGGCCGCTTTCCCAGTATCTTCAAAAGCGCGTTCCACGCGATCTATCTGCTGTTCAGTCTCCTTCAGGTGCAGCTCAAATGCCTGTCGTAACTCGCTGGAACTGGCCTTCGCTGCCATTTTGGGCAGCGCTTGTAACAGCTGCTTTTCAGCGCTGTAAATATCGCGAAGTTCGTTATAAAACGCATCGGCCAATGTATCTATGCTCATGGCAAAATCCTCGGTGGGTGGGAACTACGTGATGCGAGCCGTGAGCTTATGATACGGGATTGGGAAATGTCCGGATATCAGCCGCAAGGAGGATATTGGCGTCCCTCCAACCGTGGTGTAGAATCCGCGTCTCACTCGATCGGGCAATGGGCACGCGCTGGCAGACAGGCAAGATTTCAGCAGGTTGAAGGTTTCCTGAGGTTATCACATCTTTTTTACATCGTGGCCGTCAGCACATGTCGAACAGCCGCCCCATCTGGAAAGGACAACTCCGTCTGTCATTAGTTTCGATTGCGGTGGAGCTCTTCACGGCCACGAAGTCGAACGCCACACCATCGTTCCGTCAAATCCATAGGCCGTCTGGCAAGCCGATCAATTACGAAAAGGTCGTGGCCGGTATCGGGCCGGTCAATAAGGACGAAATAATGAAAGGGTTTGAGTACGAAAAGGGGAACTACGTGCTCCTCACCGATGCGGAGATCGACGCTGTCAAGCTGGACACACGCAAGACCCTGGAACTGACGCAGTTCGTTGGCGCCTGTGAAATCGATCCGATTTATTTTGACAAATCCTATTTCGTAGCGCCTGCTGACGACCTCGCAGAAGATGCGTTTCGCGTGATACGCGATGCGTTGCGTGAATCTGAAAAGGTGGGACTTGGCCAACTCGCCTTGCGCGGCAAAGAGTATCTGGTGGCCCTCAAACCTTCCGGTACCGGTATCATGCTGGAGACGTTGCACTACGAGCGGGAGATTCGACAGTCGGATGAATTCTTTGCGAACATTCCATCAAAAAAAGCTGATCCGGATATGCTTGAAGTGGCTGTAGCACTGATCAACAAAAAATCTGCACCTTTTAACGCGGCGGTATTCAAGGACCACTATCAAGCCGCACTGCGCGAAGTGATTGATGCAAAGCTTGCAGCGAAGGAAACGTTAGTAACGCTTCCCGGGGGTGCCGCGATCGACCCGCAGCCGCCCACCAAAGTGCTCGACTTGATGGCGGCGTTAAAGCGCAGCCTGGAAGGCAGCGCCACGAAGTCTCCGCCCACGAAACGATCGCCCGCCAAGCCTGCGAAGAAGGCATCCGCCAAGCGGAAGGCGAGTTGACGTGCCGGGTTCTCTGCCGGCGTTCCGCGGACCGCAACTGGCAACCTTGACGGAGGTGCTGCCGACTGGACCGGACTGGCTGTTCGAAATGAAATACGACGGCTACCGCTGCATGGCCGCAGTCAGCGGACACGAGGTTCGCCTCTTTACACGGAGTGGTCTGGATTGGACCCGCAAGTTTCGCGTACTTGTCGAGCCGTTTGCACAGCTTACGCCATCCACCGCGCTCATCGATGGCGAAATCTGTACGCTGACGCCCAGCGGACGCACAGATTTTTCCGGTCTCGCGCGCGCTCTTGAGACGGGAGCGCCCTTGGTGTTCTTTGCGTTTGATTTACTCGAAGCCGATGGCGCAGACCTCACCTCGCTCCCGCTCATCAAACGCAAGGCACGACTGGAACGCCTCCTGGGTCCAACAACCGATGCCGCCGTCATCCGTTTTGCCCAACATGTTCAGGGAAATGGGCCAGAGGTGTTCGACGCGGTCTGCCGCGAAGATCACGAAGGCGTCATTGCAAAGGAGGCCTCCGCGCCGTACCGGAGCGCCCGGACCAGAAGCTGGCTGAAGATCAAATGTGTTCAACAGCAGGAGTTCGTGGTGACTGGCTGGACGCCGTCATCTCGAAAAGACACGTTCGCCTCCCTGCTACTCGGTACATGGGAGGCCGGTCAGTTGATCTACCGCGGTCGCGTTGGGACAGGCTTTAGCGTGGACGGGTCGGCGCGGTTGCAACGTGAGCTTGATGCGCGCGCGCAAGCCGACTGCCCGGTGTCCGGAGTACCGCGCGAGATCGCACGAGCAGCGCGTTGGGTGGTACCCACCCTCGTGGCTGATATTGCATTTGCGGAGCGAACATCGGAGGGTCGACTGCGCCACGCCTCGTTTCTTGCTCTCCGTGACGATACGTCAAGTCGCGAGGTCTCGGACGAGGTCGAGCAGCTTGCGGCGCTCGGCATCGCAGCCGCGGCGCGTTTGGGCGAGCGCCTGACGAGCCCCGAGCGAATCGCATATCC
>JBBRVM010000409.1:0-4064 GCA_038246865.1 Burkholderiales bacterium | reverse complement strand
CGCGCCGGCAGCTACGACACTCACCTGCACCGCCTGGCCCGTACGCAGCATCATCCGTTCCGCCATACGACCGGCGATCTCGATCGTGGTCGAAGCACCATCTGAAGCCCGCTCAAGCACACAGATCGTGCCACGGGCGCTGACCTCGACGCTTCTGACCACCAACACCGCCCCGCTAGCTGCGAGTGCGACAGGGAGCGCGATCACCGCCGCGCTGGCACCGACGGCCGATGTGCCCACTGCTGCACCGGTCACCAGCACCGACGCGACCGGCAGCGCCGACAGCGTGCTGATCGCGGAAAGACCGTCGCCGTTGTGGGCGCTGCTTTGCGCGCTGAAGGTAGTGCAGCCGAGGGCCATTGAAATGGCGGTTAGCGTCGCGCAGATTCTGTTGTTGAGCGTATTCATCGTGTTTCCTTAGGGAGTTTTGTGGGGAGGACTAGTGGGAGCCAACCGTCGCGCTCGCTGTGGATGCTGCCGAAGCGCCCGAGCGTGCATTTAGTCGCGCCTCCAGCGTATTGGCGTCATGGGCGTCACGGATGGCCTTGGCCAGAGTGAAGGTCGAGCTGATCAGAAAGAGCCAGCTCACGAACAAGAAAGCCTTGTACGTTTCGTTGATCGCCATGCGCCAGAGCCCCCAGCCGGTAAGCATCATGGCGAAGCTGAACGCACCTAACACCACCCAGTGCCACATCGGCGTGTCGATCCTCGCGGCCTGGTTGTCGCGTGCAAACTTTGAGAGAACGAACGTGGCGGAGAGGCAGAACAAATAGCCCATCACCATGAACGCGCGGTCAATGTCCTGACCGGGTAAATAGTTGAGTCCAGTCGCGCAGAGAAACACCGCTACAGCGAATGAGGCCCAGACCTGAAAGCGCCATGCGCGGGTGTCACGTTGAACGATCATGTGCATTTGAGCTCCTTTGTTGGTTCAGCACCAAAGTGCTGATGGGATGAACTATTTCACCGCTGTGCAGGCAAAGCGATGCCCGCGAGCGGGGTTGCATCAGGGCATTCACTCGGTATCGTATTGCAATACCAGGCCGAGCCCGATCAGCGTCTGCGGGAGCGGCCCTCCGGCTGAGTTCATGAGCGCCGTAAGCCGCGCCTGTTCGACCAGGCACTATGCGCGACTAAAGCCGCTCCCACAAAACCCGAACTCATAGACGTCGTTTCTGAGTCCGGTCGGGTAACGTTGTCAACATGACCTTCCCCGAGCCGCCCGACCACATCGCGATCCTTGCCGCCTGCGCATTTCTCGCGGGTCTTGTTCGCGGCTTTTCCGGGTTTGGTTTGTCTGCCGTACTGGTGGCGAGCGCCGCGTTTGTCATCTCGCCAAAGCTCATCATCCCCACCGCGCAAGCGATGGAAGTGATCGCCAGTATTGCGCTGATTCCGACCGTGTGGCGCGACGTGAACTGGAAGTGGCTGACGCCGATGGGCGTCGCCTACCTCGTCTCGATCCCGGTCGGTGTAGCAGCGCTCGCTTACCTGCCTGAGGCTGCGCTTCGGATCATCGGCTGCATGGTCATATTAGTGGCAACCTTGTGCTTACTGCTCAATCGCCGACCAAAGTTACCGGACGGTTTGCCGCTGCGCTTTGGCACAGGAATCGTTGCCGGTTTCTTTGCGGGCTCAACATCGCTCGGCGGCATGGTCGCGTCGACGATGCTGTTTGCGGTGTCGCTGCCAGCGAAAAATCTGCGTGCCACGCTAATCGTTTTGTTCTTCGGTAGCGCGCTGTATTCGCTGCCTTGGGGCGTGTGGCACGGCGTGGTGACAACCGATACTTTTATTCGCGCCGCGTGGCTCGCCGGGCCGCTATTGCTCGGCATTGCCGTCGGTACGCGTGGGTTTAAAAGTGTCAGCGAGACGGCGTTTCGGCAATGTGTTTTGGTGTTGCTGGCGACGCTGGCTTTGGCGGGCATCTTCAGCGTGATTGTCTAAGCAATTTTTTCGTCAACGCCTAGTGCATCGAGGCTTTCATTGATTATCGGCCTGGCTCGATTTGAGTCAACATTGACAACTAGCCTTTGCGTCTCGTGCTGTGGCGATACTTCGTTGACTTGAGTTTGCTTGTGCGCGTGATCGAATGGAAAGTATCGGGCAGTAGCTTACGGCGAAAGAAAGTTACTTTGGATGATGTAGACCGACACATTTGCTTGCGATCATCATGAACTCAGCATAAGATTGATCTGCACGTTTTGCGCACCAAAGCAAAATTTATGACAGCGCGATGGTTGTGTGGCGGAAGCGCCAGTTCACTTCATCGTCGAGAAATGGTGATGGGGGATTACATGAGATCAGGCGGAACTGGCGGCGTTAGCGGGGCTGGTCAAAACATACGCGGTGCGCCCGATGAGTTGACTAAAGTCATTCGTGCAAAACAGCACGTCCCTCCGCGCTGGCAAGTGCTGCTGCGAGCTGCTTCGATCTCGATCGCAGCCATAACGACTTCAGTCGCATTCGCTGCAACTACCACCGTCAGCACGCTAATTGATGCCGATAACAACGTGGCATCCGGTTGCTCGATTAGCACAGTTAACGGCGCATTTGCTGGCGTTGACCGCGTGCTCAATACCGTGGTCGTCACCGATGCCGCTGGCTATCGTATTTCCTCAATTACCCAGCAATCCTGTTCTGGCGCAACACTTGACCCCTCAACGGTCGTAGATTCGTCATCGACCCCACTAGCGCGTGGCAACGGAACCAACAGTACGACGGCGGTCGAAACGTATTTGCCGAACGTATTTTTGCCCGCCACTGGCCAAAAAATGCGGATCGCCATCACCACGCTGGGCTCGGATGGCCTGATTGGTGCAGACGCCTTGACTGCCGCGGGCGCAGGCCCGATTCTGGTTGATGGCCCCCCATTAGTTGTAGTTCCCACGCTGGCCAAACTGTCACTCGCGCTTACCGCTCTGTTATTGGCGTTGTCCGTCTGGTTTGCGCGCCGTCGCGGCTGGCATGGCATGCAGCTCGTCATCGTCGCTGCATTGGCAATTTCGATGTCGGGCCAGTTGATCGCGGAGATCGTGCGCGATGGCTTTATCGGTGACTGGACAGGTATCGCGTCTGTCGCTACCGACCCCACGGGCGACGCGCCAGCAGGAACCGACATCACCACCCTTTACAGTACCGTTGACCGCAACAACGTTTATTTCCGTATTGACACCGTACTGAACGCGCCGCCTGTGGCCAATGCACAAAGCGTTGTCGCCGTTGCCAATATCGCGCTACCGATTACTCTGACTGGCGCTGACTTCGAAGCCTCTCCATTGACCTTCACCGTCGTGACCCAACCAGCCCACGGCGTACTGACCGGTACCGCTCCAAATCTCGTCTACACGGCTAACAGCTCGTACGGCGGGCCCGACAGTTTCACCTTCCGCGCTAACGACGGCGTCCTCAATTCGGCCGATGCAACTGTGACGATTGGCGTCAAATTGCCGCCCACTATCACCAGCCTTGACAACGCCACATTCATTCCCGGACAGGCCAACAGTTTCAATTTCACGGCGACTGGCGCTCCAAGCGCGACGTTTGCTCTAAGCGCGTGTAATGTTGCACTGCCTCCCTCTATCAGCGTTACCAACAACGGTAACAACACCGCCACGCTGGCTGGCAACCCAAGCGTCGCTGAGGGTGGGACATATGTGTGTACGCTCACCGCGAGCAATGGCTTCGGCAATAGCGCCACGCAGGCTTTCACGCTAAATCTCGGACTGCCGCCAACGTTTACCAGCGCCAATGCGACGACATTTACTGTGGGATCCGCTGGTAGTTTCACGGTCACGACGACCGCAACGCCTACGACCACAGGCATCACGCAGACTGGAGCGCTGCCGACCGGTGTGTCGTTCTCCTATAACGGCCCGGGCACACCGCTTAACGGAACCCTTGCCGGCACAGCCGCGGCAGGCACTGGCGGCATCTACCCGATCACGTTGACATCTGCCAACGGTATTCCACCCAATACCGTGCAGAACTTCACGCTCACGGTGAATCAGACACCGGCGATCACTAGCGCCAACAACACAACCTGTTTCGTGGGAGTGATATGT
>JBBRVM010000408.1:0-4071 GCA_038246865.1 Burkholderiales bacterium | reverse complement strand
GGCAGCGCTGCGTACGCATCGCCGTAATGCGACAGACAGACAAAGCTCGCGAGCTTTGGCATGTGCCGCTCGAAGCCGGCAAAACTCGCGTCACTCAAGGCGGTGGTCAGCTGGCGCGCGCGGTCGGCGCGAAAGTTCATGAACACGACGACATCGCCATCCTTCATTGGCGCGCCGTGGCCGATGACAGTGGGCTTGACGAATTCGTCGTTCTCGTCCCGCGCATAGGCCGCTCGCAGCGCAGCCATTGCAGTGGATGCGAAGTGCTCGGAAGTGGCCTCGACCAGCGCGTGATACGCGGGCGCAACGCGCTCCCAACGGCGGTCGCGATCCATAGCGTAAAAGCGACCGCTGACAGTGGCGATGTGCGCGCCAGTCTCATGGCACACAGCCTCCATCGCCTCGATGGACGTTGCGGCGCTGCGCGGTGGTGTATCGCGACCATCAAGAAACGCATGCACGGCGACACGTGGCACGCCAAGCGCTTCTGCCATACGCACCATCGCATGAATGTGCCGCTCATGCGAATGCACCCCGCCTGATGACAGCAAGCCGAGCACATGCAGCGTCGAATGGTTGTTTTTCGCGGTGTCACAGGCAGCGACTAGCGCGGCGTTGCTTTGAAACTCACCAGTTTCCAGAGCATGATCGACACGGGTCAGGTCCTGATACACCACACGGCCCGCGCCCAGATTCAGATGCCCGACTTCGGAATTGCCGAATTGGCCCTTTGGCAGGCCCACGTATTGTTCGGATGCATCAATCAACCCGTGCGGGCAGTCGCGCCAAAGCGCGTCCCAAACGGGCTTCTTTGCCAGCGAAATAGCGTTGTCCGGGGCGGCTTCGCGATAGCCGAAGCCATCGAGAATGATGAGCACGACGGGGCGGACGGGCGACTTGACGGAGGTAGCTGAAGCGAGCATGGGGGCAATCGAAAATGCGCGACGCGTGGCGCAGGACTGAAAATTGCGCGGAAACACCTAAAATTCTAGGCTTCCTGACGTTTTTGTCTCCAAGTTTCCCAAAGCCAAACCCACTCATGCAATTTCTCTATACCAACTGGATGCTCGTCCTGATCATGTTCATGTCGGGCGTGATGCTGCTTTATCCGCTCATTCAGCGCCGTTCGTCCGGCATGTCGGAGGTCGGCAATGTGCGCCTGACCCACCTCTTGAATCGCGAGGACGCCGCCGTTCTGGACATCCGCGAGGCGCGCGATCTGGGCAGCAAAAAGATCATCGGTGCGATTCATGTTCCGCTGTAGCAACTCAAAGATCGTGCCGCGACGCTCACGCTGGACAAGTCCAAACCGCTCGTGGTTTATGACGCTCGCGGTCAGCGTGCGATGATGGCGGGCGGGGCCTTGAAAGCAGCGGGCTTCACCCAACTGTACAACTTGAACGGCGGTTTCAAGGCATGGGCCGAAGCTGGCCTTCCTGTTGAAAAGATTTAGAGAAAGGCACCTCAAAAATTTCATTTTTGGGGATGCAGTGTTAGGCGCGGGGCGCGCAGCAACCGAAGCGTACGCTTCGGTACGTGAGCTTATTTGTCAAAATTGCGAGCACTCCGCAACGACACAATGCGCCCCACAATTGAAATTTTTTAGGTGACTTCATGGCCAAAGTATTGATGTATTCCACAGGCGTCTGCCCCTACTGCATTCAGGCTGAGCGCTTGCTCACAGCCAAAGGGGTTACCGCCATCGACAAAATCCGTGTGGATTTACAACCTGAACAGCGCGCCATCATGATGGAAAAAACTGGCCGCCGCACGGTGCCCCAGATTTACATTGGCGACACCCATGTGGGTGGGTTTGACGACTTGTCTGCGCTTGATCACGCCGGTGGGCTTGACACCCTGCTTGCGGCCTGATTCGCAGTTTCCCCGAAATTCTCCCATCTCCAGCCCAGCTAAAATTCTGGGTTGATTCCGTTTTTCAAAAAAGTACCCGAAAGCACACTATGTCCGACGCCCCAGCGCAAGAACAACAAGACCCGAACGCACCGCACTTTTCGATTGAAAAGATTTATCTGAAGGATTTGTCGGTCGAAAACCCGAATGCACCCCAAGCGTATCTCTGGCGCGAGTCGCCCACCGTTGAAATCGGTCTCGAGCAAGATCAGGGCACGATTGAAGACGGTTTTCACACCGTGACCGTCAAGGTCACCGTCACGGCCACCATCGCCGACAAGACGATGTTCCTGGTCGAAGCGGCGATGGGAGGCATTTTCCAGATCCGCAATATTCCTGAGCCAGAATTGCAGCCTTTGCTCGGCGTTCATTGCGCCAACATCATCTTCCCTTATGTTCGCGAGCTGATCTCGGACGCCGTTCAGCGCATGGGCTTTCCGGCAATTTACCTGCAACCGATCAATTTTGAAGCGATCTATCAGGCGCGCATCCAGCAGCAGCTTGAGCAGGCCGCTGCAACGAAGCAATAGGTCATTTCGATGAACCGCGTGTCGCGCACCACTTGTCTCGCAGGTTTGGTTTTTGCAAGCTTGTTCGGCGCGATGGGGGTAGCGCACGCGGATTTCCGGCAAACCGTCGACAACGCAACGATCGCCTACGAGGCCCCCTCGGCCAAGGCGACCAGGCAGTTCATCTATTCGCGCGGCACGCCGGTCGAGGTGGTTGTCACCATCGAAGGCTGGGTCAAGGTGCGCGATGCGACCGGAACGCTGGCGTGGATTGAGCGCAAAGCGCTTGGCGAGCGTAGCAACGTGCAGGTGAAGTCGGCGATTGCCGACGTCTACACCGCGCCGGATGCCGCCACCCCGATCCTCTTCCGTGCTGACAGTGGCGTGCTGCTGCAAATCGTGACACCGCAACCGTCGAATGCGGGCGCGTGGACACAAGTGCGCCATCGTGACGGCCAGACCGGGTTTGTGCGACTGGATTCTGTGTTCGGGCTCTAGACTCGACGTTTGAGTTCAGGCGATTGTTCTTGTCGCCCGCGCTGTTCGCGCACCGGGCTTTCTCAATAGTTGTTCATTCTGCTGCGGCGTGAAGTTTGCGCGTGCGCACTATTGCGCCGTTCATTGATGCCCGCCTTCGACGTCTATAAGTTGCTCACTCTTTCGATTATCCAATCGACGACACAGCGAAAAAAATAAAAAACCCGCATCAGCGGGCCACAATAAAAAAGGCCCGCATAAAGCGGGCCTGAGGGGATCACGAGAAGTGCACGCGGGGGTGACCGGGGGAGGAAAACACCCCCACGTGGTCAGACAATAAGTCGGGCAGCGGACACGCGATCACCTAGCGCGGCAAGCTCGCGAAGCGCCTTGCTCTCGCCGTCATCGGCTAAAGCGCCGGATGCGGGAGCAACGGGCTCCTGAGCTCTGTTTTGAGCGAACTCATAAGCATAGGGTGAAAACATATCCATAACATTCCTTATCAGTGACGGACTCCTATAGCGGCTTCCGTGCCATTCAGATAAACAGACGTAGTTTCAATGACTTAAGTGACATTCATCGCGAAAAATTCTTCAAAGTGCGGTTTTTCAGTGATTTTGATTGTGATTTTGTCGGGTCACCGCGACACAGTTGTTGTGCCGTAAACGTAAGTCTTTGATTTAAAAGAATAAAGTGCGTCTCCAGGCGGCGACACGAAATCCTGCGCAACGCAGGCGAGCCGCACAAGCGCCGTTTGAGGTAACAAGTGTTTACAAAGCGATTGCCCTAAATGGGTACTACACGTCGTCGATACGGCGGATCATTGCGTTGGAAACAAAGCGTGTCATCAGACTGCCTGTGATCCGCGAAATTTGATCAAGAGAGAACGCTTATGAATGCGCCGCAAACAGCCCTTGCCGTGGTGAACAGGGTCAGATCGCGATACGGATGGTGGCTGGCGTTGAGCGTTGTCGTCCTTCTGATCGTTGCGGGCGCTGCACCCGCGAATGCGCAAACACCGGCCACCGCGCCAATGGGTTTCGACGAAGCCCGCCACTTGCTAAATCGCACGAGTTTCGCAGCGCAAGTCGACGAGATCAACGAATTCGCCAAGCTCACGCGGGCGCAAGCCGTGGACCGTCTGCTAGCGGAGACAACACGCCAGGCGAGCTAT
>JBBRVM010000407.1:0-4090 GCA_038246865.1 Burkholderiales bacterium | reverse complement strand
TTTACAACGGTGCGTTGATTGCAGGACTCTTGATCACCGCAGGTCTCGTCTCCTCGACGCTGCATCTTGCCAATCGCAAAAACGCAATCTATTCGTTAACTCGCATCAAAACATCGTGGCTATCGCGTGAAGGATTGCTTGCCGTATTGCTTTACCCACTCGCCGCCTTGCACCTGGCGGCCCTGCATTTCGGCTGGCCGCAAATCGCGCCCATTACTTTATGGACGCTGATCGCAACTGCTATTGCCATCCTTTACTGTACCGGCATGATTTACGGCTGTCTGCGCACGGTTCCGCGCTGGAATACGTGGATGACGCCGACAAAATATGTGCTGTTCGGGTTGATGAGTGGCGCTGTGTTGTTGCCAGCAGTGCTGTCGCTCCGCCCCGCCGAAGTGGGCCCAGTTGGCAGACCGATGGTCGCGATACTTTTGCTGGCGCTGGGGCTCGCGCTGTACCTCGCCTACCTGCTCAAACATCCGCGCGCAGTGCATGCGATCAACGATGCACTTGGATTCAAGCAAGGCAATGTGCGTTTGCTGGATGTTGGCCATTCGCACGGCACCTTCCTGACCAATGAATTCGGTTTTGCGGTGGCTCGTGAGAAAGCTCGCCTGTTGCGATGGATCGCGATTCTCTGCGGATTTATCCTGCCGCTGCTGCTTTGTTATTTCACAAAGTGGTTCTGGGCGGCGTCGTTCATTGGTATCGCTGGACTACTCGTTGAGCGCTGGTTGTTTTTTGCCGAAGCCCAGCATGTGGTGAGGCTGTATCACGGACAGCAACGGGTGTAACTGCCGGCGATGACGCGCTTCTTTCCGTTCCTGTCCTGGCTGCCACTGCTCAAAAATCCGGCGACGCTGCGAACCGACATCCTCGCGGGAATGACGGGAGCGATCGTCGTGCTACCGCAGGGTGTGGCGTTTGCCACGTTGGCTGGCATGCCGCCTGCCTACGGCCTCTATTCGGCGATGATTCCGTGCGTGATCGCCGCGCTGTTCGGCTCGTCACGCGTCATGGTAACTGGGCCGGCTAATGCGATTTCATTGACGGTGCTCGCCATCATGGCCCCGCTTGCCGCGCCGGAGTCAGCGCGTTACGTGGAACTCGTCATCACGCTCGCGTTCATGGTGGGCGTGTGGCAAATATTGCTGTCGCTCGCTCGCGCCGGCAAGCTGATCGACTATGTGTCGCACACGGTGATCGTGGGTTTCACGGCCGGTGCAGCGGTGTTGATTGTGAATTCACAGATCCGCAACTTCTTCGGTGTCGAGATCACTCGGGGCGCGTCCGTGGCACAGACCGTGATGGAGTTCATCGCGCAGATTTCGCAGGTGCAAGGCGTCACGTTGGTGATCGGTTGCATCACGCTGGTCACCGCACTGATCTGGCAACCGCTCAATCGAATTGTGCCCGCCATGTTGGTGTCGGTAGTGGCGGGCAGCCTCGTGGCGGTGTTTGCAAAGTGGGTTGACCCGACGCTCATCATCAAAACGGTAGACGCATTGCCTGGCGCATTGCCACCGTTGTCGATGCCAGATTTGTCGATTGACACGCTCAAGATGCTTCTGATTCCGTCGATTGCCATGACCTTGCTGGCGCTCGCCGAAGCGGTCTCAATCGCACAGGCGATGACAAAGCGGCGGCAAGAAAAACTCGACGGCAATCAGGAGTTTTTGGGGCAAGGTCTGGCGAACGTCGTCGGTTCGTTCTTCTCATCGTACCCGGCGAGCGGATCGTTCAACCGCTCGGGGGTGAACGTGGCGGCGGGCGCTGTGACACCGTTTTCGGCCATCATGGCATCGGTTTTTCTGGTCGCTATCTTGTTCTTTGTCGCCCCGCTCGCGCAATATCTGCCGCTTGCAGCGGTCGCGGCCATCTTGTTTTTGGTGGCGTGGAATTTGATTGACCGGCGCGAAATTCGCTACCTGTTGTCAGACAGATTTGAGCGCATCACCCTCATCGCAACGTTCGTCGCCACGCTGGTGATGGCGCTTGAATGGGCCATCCTGTTTGGCGTCGCGGTATCGCTGGTGGTGAAGCGCGCCCGATCATAGGTTCAAAACCTGACTAAAATAAAAATTTCCCTTCCACTACACACGACTACACCAATCCATGGACAAAGCCCTGCTCGCACAAACCGCCGCCGCAATGGTCGCCTCTGGCAAAGGCCTCTTGGCCGCTGACGAATCTGCTGGCACTTGCGCCAAGCGTTTCGCCGCCGCCAACATCCCCGACAGCGAGGAGATGCGGCGCACGTATCGCGAGATGCTGTTCACCACGCCCGCCATGAAGTCCACCATCTCCGGCGTGATCCTGCATGATGAGACGCTTCGTCAGAAGACCAGCAAAGGCGTGCCATTCGCTGAGTACCTGAACAGCATCGGTGTGATTCCCGGCATCAAGGTCGACGCTGGCACGCGCAATCTCCCTGCCGCGCCTGGCGAGCTGATCAGCGACGGACTCGACAATCTGCAAGCGCGCATGAAGGAATACTTCGCCCTCGGCGCACGCTTCGCCAAGTGGCGTGCGGTGATCACCATCGGCGAAAATATTCCCACCGCGCGCTGCATCTGGGCCAACGCCCACGCGCTCGCCCGCTACGCCGCGATTTGTCAGGAAGCGGGCATTGTTCCGGTGGTTGAACCGGAAGTTTTGCTCGACGGTGATCACAGCATCGATACGTCATTTGACGTCAGCGAAGCCGTGCTGCGCACGCTGATGAGCCAGATGGCTGACAACAAGGTGTCCATCGAGCACACCATTCTCAAAGCAAGCATGGTGATCTCGGGCAAAGACGGCAAAAATCGCGCATCGCAGACCGAGGTTGGCGCACGTACGCTGGAATGTTTGAAGCGCACTGTTCCCGGCGCAATGCCCGGCATCGTGTTCCTCTCTGGCGGTCAGTCGGACATCGATTCCGCCGCGCATTTAAACGAGATGAACCTTGCCAAAAATAACCCGTGGCCGCTCACGTTCAGCTATAGCCGCGCGCTACATTTTTCCGCACTCAAAGTGTGGAAAGGCAAGCCGGAAAACTACAAAGCTGCGCAGGCCGCGTTCGCCCATCGCTGCAAAATGAATTCGCTCGCCAGCAAGGGTAAGTGGGCACTCGCGGCTGAAAGCGCCTAGAGCGTCTCCCTCAGCGCTCACGCTGGTAACGGCTGAGTGCTGAAAACACCCCCGCCGCGACGATACTTTTCAGCGCCAATCCGTGGTGCTAATCTACCGAAACGCGCTCGCTTGAAGCGCTTCGCCCAACACACGGTGCAGGGGCGATATCAGGGCACGATTGAGGCAACGGGGCGTGAAGCATCGAATCGATTTCTGTGCGTTGAAAACGGTCGTCGCGTTGGCTATGACGGCACTGGCGCTCTCTGCCTCGGTCACCTGTGCACAGTCTGTAAAAGGCGCGCCGCAAATTGCGCCCCGGCGCAACCGTCGTCGGGACAGAGCCCGTATCCACTAAAGCGTCCAGCAAGGCCACAAGGCCGCCCGCGACTGCTCCCCGGCCTCGCGCGAAGCCGCAAAAGACGCCGCTCACGGCCCCCGTGTTGAAGCTTGAAACAAAGGAAGCGGCACGACAAGTCGTCCGCAACGACCACGCCGCCCGCCAGCGACTCTTTAGCATGGACGCGGGCCAGCGAGTCGCACCCAACGTCATGAAAAATTTGTACGAACCGTTGGTACCTCCGCCCATTGAAATGGGTGATCGCCCTGCATGCAGTCAGGGTCTGTGCGGCGACGGAAAGAATCGCCGATTTGCCGAGCTTGACAGCAAAACGGTCACCGGAATGCTGCCCGAATTCCCTGCGCTACGACCGCGAACCGTGTGTGCGCGGCGCGGTGTTTTGATCGCGGACTACGCGTTCAAATAGAGGCTCACGCTAAGAAATTCCGTGATACAGCTTTTTGCTGTAGCCCTAGCTGCACTGGGGCTAGAGTACAGTTAGTTCATTACTCGACTATTCTCATAATGCCACGTTAGCCCCGGCGCAGTGGTTCTTTCGTACAAAAGCTGATAGCTGATTACTGATTTGCAAGCTGCCTCAGCAAATTGGCTGTTCAGGAAGGTTGTCATGTTGAGTGA
>JBBRVM010000406.1:0-4091 GCA_038246865.1 Burkholderiales bacterium | reverse complement strand
GGATGGTGCGCAGCTCTTTCTCCACACTGCTTGCGGCTTGGGCCAGCGCGTTGGCATCGTCGCCACTGAGCACCAGCACATACTTTTCGCCGGAGCCGCCGAGGCCCACGGTGCTGCGAACACCGGGGATCGATTCCAGCACTTTGCGCATGTCGGCTTCAATCGGCTGCTTGCGGACGGAGCGCTCGCTACGCGCGGAAAGCTGAATGGTCAGCGTCGCTTTGCGCACCTCCGCGAGGCCCGACGGCGCGAACGGATCGCTGCCCGCCGAGCCGCCGCCGATCGTGGTGTACACCGATTTCACGTACTTCACTTTCGACACGAGCTGACGCGCCGCTTCCGCCGCCTGCTTGGTTTCGGCCAGGGTCGAACCCGGCGGCAATTCAAGCTTCACCTGCGTTTGCGAATTGTCGTCCGGCGGAATGAAGGCGAACGAGAGCTGCGTCGCCAGAAAAATCGAGCCCGCAAAAAACGCAAACGCGCCAGCAAATGTGATCCAGCGATGGCGCAAACACCACGCCGCCCACTTCACGTAAACGTTGAGCCAGCCCGGTTCTTTGTGCGGCTTGACGATAGGCTTCAACAAATACGCCGCCATCATCGGGGTCAACATGCGCGCGACGGCGAGCGATGCGAACACCGCGAGTGACGCCGTCCAGCCAAACTGCTTGAAGAATTTGCCAGCAACACCCGACATGAACGCAGTGGGCAGGAACACGGCGATCAGCGCAAAGGTGGTGGCAATCACGGCAAGACCGATCTCGTCGGCGGCTTCCATCGCGGCCTGATACGGCGTTTTGCCCATGCGCAAATGGCGCACGATGTTCTCAACCTCGACGATGGCATCGTCCACCAGCAACCCGATGACAAGCGACAGCGCCAGCAGCGTCACCACGTTGATCGAAAAGCCAAGGTAGTACATGCCAATAAATGCCGGAATCGCCGACAGCGGTAAGGCCACGGCGGACACCAGCGTCGCCCGCCACTCGCGCAAAAACATGAACACGACGAGGACGGCGAGGAACGCGCCTTCAAGCAACAAAAGAACGGAGGCGTCGTATTCCTCCTGCACCGGCGTGACGAAATCGAAGGCTTGAGTGAGTTTCAGGCTCGGGTTTTCGAGCTTCAACTGTTCGAGCACGGCGAGCGCGCCCTTGCCCACTTCGATCTCGCTGGCGCCGCGACTGCGCGCGACTTCAAAGCCGACCACCGGTTTGCCGTCGAGCAACGCCGCCGAACGCGGCTCGGCGATCGTATCAATGACCGTGGCGACTTCATCCAGACGAATGCGGCGACCATCGGGCAAACTCAATTGCAGCTTCGCCAACTCCTGCGCGGTGCCGACCGTGGCGAGCACGCGGATGGGTTGCTCGGCACCGCCAAGATCAGTACGACCGCCGGTGGCCTCCGTCTGCACCAGCCGCAATTGCCGCGACACGTCAGCAGCGCTTACGCGCAACGATTGCAGCCGCAAAGGATCGAGCAACACCTGAACCTGACGATCCGCACCGCCGACGCGGCTGATCGCGCCGACACCGCGCACCGAGAGCAGTCGGCGTGTCAGCGCGTTGTCGACAAACCAGGACAGCGCTTCGTCGTCCATCTCATCGGAGGCGACGGTAAACGCGAGCACCGGCGAGCCCGCGAGTTCGAGTTTGCTGACGATAGGATCACGCAAGTCACCGGGCATGTCGCCACGAACGCGCGACACTGCTGCGCGCACGTCGTCGACGGCTTCCTGTACCGGTTTTTCCAGGCGGAACTCGGCGGTGATCGTGGCACCGCCGTCTTGCACTTTGGTGTAGATGTGCTTCAAGCCTTGCAGCGTGGCAAGCGAGTTTTCGATCTTGCGCGCGACCTCGTTTTCGAGTTGGCCGGGGGCCGCGCCCGGCAATGATGCGCTCACGGTGACCGTGGGCAGATCAAGGTCAGGGAAGTTCTGCACCTTCATCGACTGCCACGACAAAATCCCTGCCACAGTCAGCAGGACAAAAATCATCAGCGACGGAATCGGGTTTCGTATCGACCAGGCGGAAACGTTCATGGTTTGCTTTTTGGTCGACTAGGGTTTTGCGGCGGATACACGCGCGCCAGTGAGTGCGGGCGCCACAGCGCCTGCGGGTGCATCGTTGACGCGTACCGTGTCACCCTGCGCCAGAAACGCGGCGCCGCTGACGACCACCGTTTCGCTGCCCTTAAGCCCGGACGAAATCTCGACCCGGTCATTGAAGCGGCGACCGGTCTGCACCTTGAGTTGCGAGACTTTGTTTTCTGCGAGCAAAAGGTAGACATAGGTCATACCGTCGCGCAACACCACGGCCTGCTGCGGTAACGACAGCGCCCGTGCCGAGCCCACGGAGAAGTCGCCACTGGCGAACATCCCCGCTTTGGCGGCAGCACTGCTCGCGAGATCGACGTACACAATCGCGTTGCGGGTGGCGGTGTCGACGGTGGGCGCAACGACGCGCACCTTGCCGTTGACCGTTGCCCCGGTCGGCGTCGTGACCACCACTGCTTGCCCCGCCGCAACTTTGGCAAGATCGGCAGCCGTGACTTCGGCGCGCCACTCCAGGCGGTTCTTACGGATCAAACGGAACAGCTCCTGCCCGCCGTTTACCACCGCTCCGACAGTTGCTGAACGCGACGAAATCACACCGTCATCGGGCGCAAGCACGCGCGTGAAATTGACGCGGAGTTGCCCGCCATCGCGCGCCGCTTTTGCCGACTGAAGGCGCGCAGCCGCGGTCTTTGCGGCAGTCACGTATTGATTGATTTGCTGCGCGGACATCGCGCCCGAATCCTGCAAGGTGCGAGCGCGCGCGGCGTTGGCTTCGGCCTCAGCGAGCGCGGCCTCGGCTTCAGCGACGGCAGCGGCCTGCTGAGCGAGGTCGGCACGAACCGTGTCCGGCGAGAACTGCGCGAGCGTTTGCCCACGCTTCACAAAGTCACCCACGTTCGCACTCACAGCGCTCAGGCGAAGGCCGTTCGACTCGGCGCCAATGATGGCTTCCTGCCACGGTGCGATGTTGCCGTTGGCGGACAGCTTGATCGGCCAATCGGTTTGTGTTGCTTGGGTTGTGGTGACGGTAAGCGAAGGTTTGGCGACTGTGGCGGCTTGTTTTTTGCCATCCGTTTTTGCCTCATCGGCGCGGACGCTGGTGACGCCGATTGCGGCGATAGCCACCGTGGCGGCGATCGCGATGATCAGGGATTTGCGAGTGAGTGGTGTCATTGCGTTTTCTCCGAAACCTGTTGTTGTCCGTGATCCCAACCGCCGCCCACGGCGCGGTAGAGCGAAATCCATGCGTTGAGGCGTTCGCGCTCCAACGCGAGTACGGCGACTTGTGCCGCGAGCACTGCACGACGGGCTTCCTGCAATTCCAGCACGCTGCCCGCCCCCGCTGACAGTCGCGCCTGCGCAGCTTTTTCGAACGCCACATAGCCCGCCAGCGACGCCTGCACATCGCTTGTGCGCTCTTGCGCCGACTGCAATTGCGTGAGCGCCTCTTCAACCTCGCGCACCGCGCGAATGGCAATCGCCTTGTAGCCCGCAAGCGATTCAGCGTAACGCGCCTTGGCCAAATCAACAGTCGCTGAACGACGGCCCGCATCAAATAGCGGCACAGTCAATGCCGGGCCGAAGCCCCAGGTCGCGCCATTACTGGTGATTCCAGCGAAACGCGACACGCTGTAGCCCACCGAGCCTGAGAGAGAAATGCGCGGATAACGATCCGCTTCCGCCGCGCCAATTTCTGCGCTGAGTGCGGCGAGTTCGCGCTCGGCGACGGCGAGATCGGGACGTTGTCCGAGCACAGTCGCCGGCACGCTCGGCACCGTGAGATTCGCGGGTACGGGCAACTTCGCACGATCCGCTAAAAGCGCGAGGCGCACGGAGCCTTCAGGCAGCCCGGTCAAGAAGACGAGCGCCTTGATATCAAGATCAACCTCAGCGCGCTGCGTGGTTAGCCGCGCGGACGCCTCCGATGCGCTCGCGTTCGCTAGCGCCGCATTGGCGGGCGCTTCAAATCCCGCGTTGGTCTTCAAACCGGTGAGCCGCGCCGTCTCTTTGCGGCTCGCGGCGTCGCGTTCGG
>JBBRVM010000405.1:0-4104 GCA_038246865.1 Burkholderiales bacterium | reverse complement strand
CGCCGCAAGCAACTGCACCGCAGGCGCAAGCTTGAGCCCAGGTGCTCATTGCACAGCGATCATCACCTTTGCACCGACCGCAATCGGTGCGAGGTTCGGGGCGGTTACTTTTATCCACAACGCGACGCCACCCACGAGCTCGGTAACGCTCAGCGCAAGCGGCATTGCGGCATCGACCGTTGCGCCGGTAACCCGTTTGATGGTGGAGTACCTGTACACGCCGCTGAATTATTACTTCATCACTTCGCGTGATGCGGAAAAAACCTTGCTCGACAGCGTAGCAACTTTCCAGCGCACCGGTGCGAGCTTTCCGGTGTATGCGACGCAACAGGGCGAGATGCGCGGTATCACTCGCTTCTACTTCGACCAGGTTGCGAAGAGCACGCAGCGCGGTTCGCACTTTTATACGTTGCTTGACAGCGACCTGTTGTTACTCGGGGATCAAAATCCTGCGCGTGCCAAGACATCTGGTATGGCCCAAAACGAAGGTGTCGATTCATTCGCATTCCTCCCGGTCGTCGCCGGTGTTGGCGGTAGCTGTGCGGGCGGATTGTTACCGGTTTATCGCCTGTTTCGTGGCAACGCGAGATTTCCGGATGACCCGAACCATCGCTTCACCACGAGTTTGACGACGTACAACAGTGCGATCGCAGCCGGCTGGGACGGCGAAGGTGTAAATTTCTGCGTACCGGCGCAGTAGGAATTGGCTCAACTCATGTCAAATCAAGTAATGGAAACTATGCGAAGCTTCACAATCGCGGTGGTCGCACTCTCTCTGATCGGCCTCCCTTTCACGCAAGTCGGCGCTGTGGAGGTCGGCAGCCCTGCGCCCACCTACTCGCTACCTACCACCGCAGGCAAGGTCGACTCGGCAGGCCTAAAAGGCAAGCTGGTCTACGTTGATTTTTGGGCATCATGGTGTGTGCCCTGCAAACAGTCATTCCCATGGATGAACGAGATGCAAGCTAAATACGGCAACCGCGGCCTCCATGTGCTGGCGATAAACGTCGATGGTAAACAGGCCGACGCCGACAAATTTCTGGGACAGGTGCCTGCGAAATTTCAGATTGCGTTCGATCCTGCGGGCGTGACGCCCAGGCAATTCGCAGTGAAAGCGATGCCCACGTCGTACCTCGTCGACGGCGAAGGCCGCGTCGTTTACGTTCACGCGGGCTTTCGCGAGAGCGATCAAAAATCCATCGAGGCCGCCATTGTTGCTGCTCTCGATACGATGAAGAAAAGGTAACCCGATGAAGCTCATGTTTAGGCGCTTGTTGCTTGCAATACCCGCTACCGCGAGCATCGCATTGCTCTCAGGATGCGCCATACAGCCTCCGCAACCGTGGGAAAAAGCCAATCTGGCAAGGAAGGAAATGACGATGGACGCCGATCCGCTCGATCAGGCGTTTACGCAGCACATTTATTTCAGCAAGGAAAGTGCTTCGGGCGGCTACGGTGTTGGTGGAGGTGGTTGTGGCTGCAACTAGTCGACCCACACCATTCAAGCCTAAACAGGCCAGCTCTGAGCCGCGAAAACGGGTTGGTGCGATCACGCTGGCGGCGCTTGCTCTGCCTGGCGTGATGCTGGGTGCTGCAAACGCAGACAGCGCCCCTGAAGACGCCGTCATTTCGGCTAAATTGCAGGGGTACAAAGACTCACAACCGAACCTTGATCGCATCAAGGTGATCGCGCCTTCACTTCATATCTTGGCTCCTATCGCGGGTGCCTGGTCGGTGGACGCCTCCGTCGTTCAGGACAATATTTCTGGCGCTACCCCGCGATGGCACACGAGCGTCGCCGGTGCGTCGCGTATGGAAGATCGGCGGATTGCGTCCGATGTCAAACTGACCCGTTACTTCGACCGCGCTGCCATCGGCGCGCGCTTCAGCTATTCCGACGAAAACGACTACCGCTCGAATGCAATTGCGCTGGACGGACGCTATTCCAGCGCCGACAACAACACAACCTGGGTAGCGGGTATCGGCGCTTCACGTGATGCAATCAATCCAGTGAACCAGATTGTTGAAAACGAGCGCAAGAACGTGGTCGAAGGGATGATCGGCGTCGTGCAGGCGCTGAGCAAGAACGATCTCGCACAATTCAATCTGACTCATGTTCGTGGCCGTGGCTATTTCAACGATCCCTACAAGCTCGTTGACCAGCGCCCACGCGAAAAAAACCAGACGATTGGACTGATCCGCTGGAATCACTTTATTGAGGGGAACAGCACCACCGTTCGCAGCAGCTACCGCTTCTACAGCGACAGCTACGGCGTCCAGGCGCACACAGTGCAGGTGGAATGGGTCGTGCCGCTCAGTGAGCGCTTCACCATCACACCGTCGACGCGTTACTACACGCAGCGTCAGGCCCGGTTCTACTTTAACCCGGTATATGACCCGGACATTGGTGAGCCCTATCCTGCGGGATACTCCACTAACCCGCCGACGTATTATTCAGCTGACGCGCGCCTCTCTTCCTACGGCGCGTTTACGCTGGGCAGCAAGTTTGAATGGCGTTTCGACAAACTCTGGAGCGTGGATTTCAAATATGAGTTGTACCAGCAGCGATCTTCGTGGCGGCTTGGCGGCGGTGGGTCACCGGGCCTCCTGCCGTTCCGCGCGCAATTCGCGCAAATCGGAGTCAGTCGTCGGTTCTAGGTTGCCACACGAAAAGTTGCATGCCCGCTGTCGGAGCGCGCATGCCTGATCGCGAAGGATTTACCTTCGAATTCACCGCGATGGCCAGCCCTTGCGAGATACGTGTGGGCGGGGTTGCGCTTGCTGATGCGGAACGCCTGGCGCATGCTGCCATTGCCGAAGTTCGCCGTATCGAAGCGAAATATTCACGCTATCGCAGCGACAGCGTTTTGTCTCGGATTAATGCGACGGCTGGCGCGGACGGCGCGGGCGTTGCGGTCGATGAAGAGACCGCACAATTGCTGAATTTTGCGGCGAATTTATTCGCCATGAGCGATGGTGTGTTTGATTGCACCTCCGGTGTGTTGCGCCGTGCCTGGAACTTCAAAACGGCCCGTTTGCCGCATCAGGCAACCCTTGATTCACTGCTACCACTGGTCGGCTGGCAACACGTGGCGTGGGACGGCCAACACTTCGCGCTGACGCGCCCTGGAATGGAGCTTGACTTCGGTGGCTTCGGAAAAGAATACGCGGTTGATCGTGCCGCGACTTCGCTTGAGGCGAGCGGCGTCAGACACGGCCTCATCAATCTCGGCGGCGATGTGCGCGCGGTCGGTCCGCAGCTTGACGGCTCTGCGTGGCAGATCGGCATTCGCGACCCTCGTGCGCCGCTTAACGAAGACAATCGCTGCTTTGCCAGCCTGCCTCTGACTCACGGCGCGATTGCGACCAGCGGAGACTATGAGCGATTTATCGAAGTCGATGGCAAGCGCTATTGCCATATTCTCAATCCGAAAACGGGTTGGCCGGTGTCGCACTGGCGCTCGGTGAGCGTGGTGGGAACGGTCTGCGTATTGGCGGGCGCGCTCTCGACGATCGCGATGCTTAAAGCTGCTGACGCAGAAGAGATTCTTAATACCGAGAACGTGAGTTACTTGCTCAACGATAGTGAAGGCAATGTGCTGCACCATGACGCTTGAGCGCACCGTCAAAGAGGCCGCATGCGAATTCTGATTGTTGAAGACAACGCCGAGTTCGCCAGTGGCGTCGTCACCGCACTGGAGCAGGACGGCTACGCCTGTGACGTCGCGCCCGATGCGCGCAGCGCACGCCTGCTGCTCGCGTACGATCCGTTTGATCTGGTCATCCTTGATGTTGGCCTGCCCGACGGATGCGGCGTTGAAGTACTACGATGGTTGCGATCACTCCTGGCAGCCAATGCAGCGCTGGACTCGCACGCCACGGCCAACGATGTTCCCGTGCTGATTCTCTCGGCTCGGGACAGCGTTGATGACCGCATCGACGGCCTCGACGCGGGAAGCGACGACTACCTCGCGAAGCCCATCGACAAACGCGAGCTCACCGCACGCGTTCGCTCCCTGCTGCGACGGGCTGAGGGCCGCAGTTCGTCAGATATCGTATTTGGCGAAATGATCCTCGACACCGCACGGCGACAGATTCGCGTCG
>JBBRVM010000404.1:0-4125 GCA_038246865.1 Burkholderiales bacterium | reverse complement strand
GGTTGGGGTGGGGTGCAAACGTGACGCGGAGGCGAGTGATGGTGCTCGAATCCACCAACTTGCCCCTCCCAACCTCCCCCTAAGAAAGGGGGAGGAGCCGAACATTTCTACGCCAACAAGGTTTTCCTGAGGCAGGTAACTAATCAGGTAGGCGAAACGCGGCGGCACACTCCGTGATGAAATACGGTTTTCCCGACACATCAATGTTTACGTCGATATGACTGACCTCACCGCTGATCTCTTCGAGTCCCTGCTTGGCAAACTCATTTCCGTCACCACCACCGCTGGCGTAGAAATGTGGCGAATTGACAGCGTCAAGCGTCGCGAGCAACATGGGCTGCGCGCCGACCAGCCATTCAACGTCTATCTTGCAGCACCAGCAGGCAACGACCGCAAGCAGGGTTTGCGCTATGGCGCGCTCCCCAATGGCACAGCCATCGATTTCTTTGCGGTGCCGGTTAGCGCGAACAAGGACGAAGTTGCCTACGAGGTGGTGTTTAACTGACTCTCATGATTCGTAAGCATCGCCCAAAAAATAAAGTCAATTGGGAACGGTGGCGGCCAGGAATCCGCAAGTGATTTCCTGAAAGCGTCGTGCTCCATGCTCACGGAAAACGCTATAGCACCGTCCGGGAGGTTTTCCCCCGCAGGCTTCGTTCCCGTACGGCACGTCCTCAAACAGCCGGCGGCTTAGCGGTCATATAAAGATACAGACCCCGCGTTTCTACCTCTCGAAAACCCTGCCGCTCATAGAGTCGGCGTGCCGGATTGAACGGTTCAACGTGAAGTCCCATTGGAATTCCGGCGGAATGCGCATTGAGCAACAGGGCGCGACTGATCGCTCCACCGATACCGCGATTTCGTACAGCGTCCACCAGCGTGATTTCCATCAGCCGTAGTTCTTTGCCAGTTTTCTCGAAGTAGAGCCGCCCTGCGGACACGCCGTCAACCTCGATCAACAGAAACTGAGCGTTCGCATAATGTTGTCGGTAATGCACATATTGCGTATCAAACTGCTGGCGGCAGAAGAATTGCTTGTCGTCGTCAGACCAATCGACAGAAGCCAACTCCGCCGCTCGCGTAAGCGCATAGAGCGAGGCGCAGAAATCCCGATCAAGCGCTGTTTCAGAACGCACGCCCACCCTAATAGAGGAAAGCAGCGCGGCCAGGGCCGCGTTCAACGCAGCAATCACCCGCGCATATCAGGCGAGTCGGTCAAATCCATTCGCCATGGACGGCAAAGCTCAAGTAAGTGAAGTCAAGCCCGAGCAGCGTCGACGCGCGTACTGGTGCACGAGTATGTCCGCTGTAGGCGTATCGCCCCAATTCCGGCGCGACTCCGGTAGCGGCGCGCGGGCCGGCGAGCACGTAAACGCCCGGCTTTAGCTGGGGACCCGAACCACTCGCCATGAAATTGAAAAATGCAGAGCTGCGCTTTCCAGAGGAAGCAATGTGCGTCACTTCGAACCCAGAAAACGCGTCGTCGTGAGCAGTAAACAGCACCGACGAGCTGGTGCCGCCCAGCCGTTTCGGCCCGTGCGACCATAAATCATGCCGCATCACTGTCCGGTCATTGGCGATGTGCACGGCAGTGATCAGCAATTGGTCTTCAGATAGCGCGCCCGGCTCACCCGCAAAGCCGTGAAACGATACATCACGCAGCGGCGACAAAATCTTTACACCACTGTTGGCACCCGGTACTAACCCAGCAATTGCCCGAGCATCCTCAGCAAATCGAGCCAATGCAAACGGCAGAGCGCCGCCCAGGTCCTTCGCAGCGACTGATTCTGCGACCAACCTGCGTCCGCCGCCTTTTTGCCCTTCGAGGGCCGCGACCGCATCGGGCATTCCAACCCACATAGAGCCCGCGCCTGCGACAGCCGCACCTGCCGTCGTAGCAGCAGACACCGATAAAAATCCTCGTCTGTCCATTATTTTTCCTTGTTACATCTAACGGGTCCACATCTTACGTTCTTGGCGGAAACACGCCCTGCAGCGCGATATTGAAATAGAACGTCAGATACGGCTGCATGTTGTTATGCGGCTGATCGCCTCCGGCAGGAGCGAGCGCGGCAGGACTCATCGGCACCAGGTTGGCCGCAGTGCTGCTCTGATATAGCTGCCCACCCACCGACGTGCCCAAGGCAATGCCCGGCGTCAGCGAACCCTGTGTGCCATCCTCCACAGTCGCCCTCAGTGTGTGTGTATGCGACGGGATTTCAGATTCAAGCAAAGTAACAGTCTCCGAGCCGCCGGTTTCCCCCAGATCATGCAAGGAAAGTCCAGGTCCTTGCCCCGGATGCATAGGCGCGCTACCTTGCATGTTTGGCAACGCAAAGGTCGACCTCCCATCGCCGCCATAGGTGGTTCCCAACAATGAGAACAATGCCGTGTTTTGCGACAACGGCAATAACTGCCCATCGCACCAGGCCCAACCCTTGGGCGCAAAGTTGAACGGAAAAATGCGAATCTCAGCAACAAATGGATCAGCCATCTTTAAAGTCCTCAGGTTGGGCTCGGAAAAATGCCGAACAGAGAAATGATGAAATCAACACAAAGATACGGTTGAAAATTGGTGTGTGGCTGACTGCCACCCACAGCACCGATAGAGGTAGGCGCCATTGACGACGTGGGTGTTTCGGGTGCGTATTGCGCGATCACCGTCGAATTGGCCAGCACATTGCCTCCAGGACCGGCCTGGCCACCATTGGTGCCTGATCCCAGCAGGGGATGCGTGTGCGACGGAATTTGCTGCACGCTCAGTGTAATTTCTTCAGCGCCGCCGGTCTCCGCCAAGATGAAGCCGTTGCCTTGATGCACCGGCAGACGACCGCGTAGATCGGGCAACGCGAAGGTACTTTGGCCGTCGCCGCCGTAGGTAGTGCCGATCAACTGAAAAAGTGTTTCGTTCTCCGAAATCGGAAGCAGTTGACCTTCGCAAAACATCCAGCCTGCTGGCGCAAAGTTGCCTGCAAACATCCGAATCTCGCCGACATAGGGTTGAGCCATGATAATCCCGACTAGTTTGGACTTGGAAAGATGCCCTGAAGCGCAATGCTGAAGGACAAGGTAAGGAAGGGCTGCATGTTCAAGTGCGGCTGACTGCCGCCAGTGTTAGTGACGCTGGCGGCCTGCAACGCGGTCAAACTCTGCTGCGACGACGTATATGCGTTGCCGGGATCCCGCGCTAGCACCCGCCCGGTGCCGCCAAAGTTAGGGTTGACGGAATTGCCCTGCGCTGACGAGGCGCTGAGCACCTGCGTATGCACTGGCAGTTCACTGATCGAGAGTGTATGCGCCTGTTCGCCGCCGCGTTCGCCGAGCGTGTGACCACCACCTACGTGAATGGGAACGCGTCCACGCAGGTCCGGTAAAGCGAAATTTACGCGCCCGTCCCCGCCAAACGTCGTCCCCAGGAGCGAAAAGAGCGCTTGATTTTGGTTGATCGGCAGCAACTGACCATTACACAGCGCCCATCCCTTGGGCGCGAACACAAAACTCATGATCCGGATTTCGGATAGGAACGGTTCAGCCATCAGTATCTCCTAACATTTTGCGAAACGCAGTGCGCGCCGCTGGTACTCAAATTGTGGTCGGCACACGCCGGACGATAAGTGCCAGACCGACTAGCAAAGCTGATCACAGCGACGGTTGCGGGCAGGATGACACGGAACCGAAATTAGGTGTTCCGCCAACCGCAATTTCGCCTACAGCAGTTGCGGGTGGGCTGTTCGCAGCGGCAAGTGCGGCCACGCTGGCTTGTACGACGTTAAAGACACCACCGTTCCCATCAAGCCTCCGCAATCGAATCTTCGAGCCATCACCCGCTTGCCCGGCGATGTTGGTCATTGCATTGCCACGGACGTCGACACAAGTCGTACCCGCCGAACTGGCACTAGTGGTGTTATTTTGCTGGACGACGATAGCACGCCCATTCGCTACATTGCGGAGTACGTTGTTGATGACCGTGACGTTGGTCGCTTTGCTGGTTGCCTGCCCCACAATACCCTGATTCACGTTGATCGCAGAAAAGTTAGTGGTGTGCTGCACTGTGTTGCCACTGATCAGCACATTGACGGGCGGACCAGTGTTGACCCCTTCATTCTGAACCCGGATGCCGAACCC
>JBBRVM010000403.1:0-4132 GCA_038246865.1 Burkholderiales bacterium | reverse complement strand
CACTACCAAACCTTGAACCCGTTCAAATTGAAGCGCGAAATCGACGATACTCTTGCCCGAATCTTTAACAATGCTCGGTACGCTGACTTGTGAGTCAACGATAGGCCCTTCGGTACGATTAGTTGTGAGTCAATTCGGAAAGCCATACCGCATCGGGGCTAGAAGCAAATTTATCTCAATATCGATAATGCTCAAATAGGGCAGCGCCCCCCTAATAAGCGGCGCTTTCAGAAGAAAGCTGTTAGCTTTTTACGAGCGTCGTCAAGTCTTCTGCAATCGCTTCAGCACCCGCCTCGTGGCGGATCATTAGCCGGATTCGGCCTTGCGGATCAAACGCGTACATCTGCGTTGAGTGATCGACCATGTAGGTGAATTCGCTTTTCACCTGCGATTTTTGATAGATGATCTTGAACTCTTTGGCGACCGCTGCCGTTTGTTCGTCCGTGCCGTAGAGCGCAGCGAATTTTGGGTTGAAGGCCGTCACGTAGTCGGTCAAAATTTTCGGCTTGTCGCGCCCCGGATCGACGGTGACGAACACCACTTGCACCTTCGCCGCATCGGCCGGTTTCATCTTGGCGAGCGCCTCATTCAACGTCGTCATCGTGGTCGGGCAATAGTCAGGACAATACATGTAGCCGAAGAAAAACACCGTCGCTTTGCCTTTGAAGCTCTCCAGCGTACGCGGCTCTTGCGTCGCCGAATCGTTCAGCGCGAGCGTCTTTCCGAACGCCGCACCGGTAATGTCTGTGGCCTTGAACTTGACTGCGGCGCTATCGTTGCTGCACCCAAACAGCGCGAATGTGGCGAAAACGGCAAACGCTGCGACGGCTAAATATCGCGGGCTAATGTTTGTGCTCCGCATGATTGTGCGCACCCGGCTTCTCGGCCGTCACCTGAACGGTGACTTCGCCGGCTTTTTCAAACTTGAGTTTGAGCGGGAACTTTGTCCCTTCCTTCAGGCCATCAGGAATGCCAATCAGCATGACATGAAAGCCGCCAGGCTTTAGCTCTGCCTTGCCGTTGGCGGGGATGTCGAGCGATTTTATCTCGCGCATTTTCATCACGCCAGCCTCGGTGATCATGCTGTGTATCTGGATTTCTTTGGCGACACTGCCAGTCACGCTGATCAATTTATCCGCCGGCCCTTTGTTGTCAAAGGTCATAAAGGCCGCAGAGTTTTTCACGGCGCCCGGCGTCGCACGCGCCCATGGGTGACCGATGGTGATCGCGCCGATCTTGGTGTCTTGAGCGAAGGCGGTGGCTGCGAAGGATGCAGCGAGAAGTAAGATGATTTTTTTCATAATGCGATTTTAGGCGCTACGTCGTGCAGGGGATGTGAGTCGCCATATGACATAGCAACTTGCCAGCGGTTCCCTGGTCAGCCATCCGTAGGGCGTGCACCAGCGTGCGCGCCATTGGTTCGAGAGAAACAACGACTGACCGGTGCGGAGGCGGTGCGCACTTTGGTGCACACCCTAAGCGACTACAGCATCAGATTCAGGCTCTGCGTACTAAAGCGCGACAGATTCGGGAAGATGGTCGCCAACTCACTGGCCGACGCGCCAAGCCACGACGCCAGCGTCGCTGCATAAGCGTCCGATGAGACAGCAGGCAACAAACGCCCCTCACCCACATCGCTCGAAGTCCCCAATGCCACAGGAGGAAATGTGCCCGCGAAACGCCCGCCATTGACCGCACCGCCCAGGACCAGGTGATGCCCGCCCCAGCCGTGATCGGAGCCCTGCCCGTTGGAGCGCAGCGTGCGACCGAAATCGCTCATCGTCATCGTGGTCACTTTGTTCGCAATGCCCATTGACGCCGTCGCGCGGTAGAACGCGTTGAGCGCCCCGTCGAGCTGGCTCAATAGATCGAAATGCTTACCCGACAGCAGCGTCTTTTGCGAAGTTCCGCCGACGTTGACACTGCCAAACTGGTCGCCGTGATTGTCAAAGCCGCCGAGCGACACGAAGAAAATTTGCCGGGACACGCCCAGCGCCTGCCGCGCCGCGATCATTGCCGCGACCGAATGCAGTTGCGCAGCGAGGCGATTGGTCGTAGGCCAGATGCCGGGCACGGCGTTTTTCAGCGTATAGATTGTTGAATTGCACGCTGGCGCAGAGCAAACGTTGTACATCGCGTTCGTGACAAACGCGCCAACATCGAGCGAGGCTTTGTTCACATTCGCATATTGCTGCTCGAGCAAATTCGCGCGCATTTCGTTGTTGTTGTTCACGAACACGTCCTGCGGATAGCGGTTCATACCGCTACCCGTCCAGTTCCACGAAATATCAGCTTGAGCCGTACGCGCGATGCGTGAAGACGTGTCGATCCCGCCGCCCGCATACTTCATTGGAGTGACGGTGTATGACGTGACCAGATCGCCCTTCATGAAAATATTGCCACCGCCCAAACCGGTCGAAACGGGTAGCAGGCCTGACGAAGCACTGCGAAACACATCCGCCATGCGCCCGCCCCAGCCCGTGTCGGCGGGATAGTCCGGGCGCATCGTTTGCCAGTGCATCTGCATGTCGGAATGCGAGAACAGTTGCGGCGGCAATGGCACGCTGCGGCCCTGGTATTGGGCGAGCGTGGTCGGCGCCAGCAGCGGACCAGCGTTGGTAACGATGGCCAGTTTTTTGTCGATATTGAACAGCGTGGCAAGATTGGTCATCGCTGGATGCAGGCCGAAACTGTTGGTACCCAAACCCGTCGGCGAAATCGGCAGTAGCGAGTTGAATGGCAGCGCGAGACCGTTCGCCTCGGCGAGCCCGCCGCGCGCCGCTGAATATGCGTTGTACTCGGCGCCGGTGATCGGCACGATCATGTTCTGACTGTCATTGCCGCCGAACAGGAAAACGCATACGAGCGCCTTGTAGTCGGAGACATCGGCCGCGTTGGCAGATGAAATTGAGAACGGTGGCAGCAGCGGCACAGCGGCGATGCTGGCGGCCGAACGGATGAAATTTCTACGATCCATAGGGGTCATCCTCAGCGCTGAATGGCGTAGTCCGCCGAGTTGATGATTTGCCACATTACGGCGCGGAAACGGTCTTTCCTTTGCGTCGGGTAGTCAATCGCTGTGTACGCGGGCGGGAGCGTCCGCGTGATGTTCGTCGCCATTGAAACGAGGTTCGCCTTAAACGTTGTCTTCAAATTATTCGCCGTGAGCAACAGATCAAGCTCGTCGACCAGGGCCTGCGGATTGTCAGCAACTGCCGCACCCGCCGCGCCGGTCAAATAGCGGCTGTAGTTCGGCTTGATCCATTTAGGATCGCCGTCGTACGAACGGAATCCGCCGACCACGCCCCACTTCGCAAAGTCAGCGAAACCGGCGACAGTCGACGTGGAAGTGATCTCAAACTCCGGGCCTAAAAGATAGGCAGACGCCATCGCGCCCGCAGGTTCAAAGTCGGGCGAGTAGTAGTTAAACACCGAGGGTGCCTGCAATGCGGATTGGCCGAGCGTGTCGGAATCGCCGGTGTTCCACACCTCGTAATAACCGCCGCTCGCCACAGCGCCAAACGCTCGATGCAGTTGAATGAACTTGATCACGGGCTCGCGCAATTTGCCGTAAATATTGTTGCCCGCGATAGTGTTGTCGCGGGCTTCCACGTCGGTCAGGATCGCCCGAATCACGGCTTTCATATCGCCGCGCGTGCCGACGCCATTATTGTTGAATGCGGCGGTCACGCGCGCGATGTACGCCGGGCTGGGATTACTCGTGACGAGCCGCATGATGAGCTGTTTGCCGATGAACGGACCGACGTTCGGGTGATTGAAAATGTTGTCAATCGCGTTCTCGAGATCGAGTTGCGGCGTTTGACCGGCGGGCAGCGTCGCAAATGGCGCACCGGGATATTGCAGCAGCATTTTCATGTCCGTGTTGTGCGGCGGCGGGTACGATTTAGCAGGATTGCTGACTGAACACCAATCAGTCGTGCTTCCGGCAGGCCAGCGCCCGTCCTGCGGACAGCGCCGCCCGGCCCACGGCTTCATTGATTGCGTCCAGTCCTCAATCGGCCAGTAAAAGCGCCACGGATGCGTTGCCTCGGGCTGATCATGAAAATGCCAACCGGTAAACGCTTTCGAAAAGCCCTGCACGACGTCCTCGGTGTAGCTCGGTATCAGATTG
>JBBRVM010000402.1:0-4139 GCA_038246865.1 Burkholderiales bacterium | reverse complement strand
GCTCGCCGGGGTGCGGGCGTGTCTGATGTGCCGATTGATACGATGATCGAATCGACGCTCGCCTCACCGGTGGACGAAACCGTCGTGCAGATTCATGAGGCATTGGACAACCTTGAAGCCGTTGAGCCACGCCTGGCGCGCGTGGTCGAAATGCGCTATTTCGCCGGGTTGACATTGCCCGAAATCGCCGAAACGCTGGAGCTAACCGAGCGCACTGTCAGCCGCGACTGGAACAAGGCCAAGGCGTTGCTCGCCGCGATGGTGACGCGCTGACATGGCGATCACCGTTGAGCAACTGCGCGAGCTGGCGCAGCTCTACGATCAATGGCAATCAGCCATCGCGTTACCGCCCGGTGCGTCAGCCGTAGAACTGGATCGATTGCAACGCGCCGCAGCGCTTCGCGGTGAGGAATTTGCGAGCGCGTTTGCCGTGATGATCAAGGACGCGGCGGTTGACGGCGGAGCGACAACGCTGCCACCGCTGACCGATAGTGCTCGAAGTGCAGCTGTTGCCGCTTCGCTGTCCGACGTCGGCAGCCTCACAAAACCCGTGCTCAACCTCGATCAGCCACCCCCCCCACGCGAACCCGGACACCACGTCGGCCCGTATCGCCTGATCAAAGAAATCGGTCGCGGCGGCATGGGAGTGGTGTGGCTTGCCGCCCGCGCGGACGGGCAACACGAGCGTCAGGTCGCGCTCAAAATGCCGCTCGTGGAAAACCTGAACTGGCTGCTGGCGGCGCGATTCGCCCGTGAGCGCAACATTCTGGCGAGCCTCGAACACCCAGGCATCGCGCGTTTGTACGACGCAGGCGTTGATTCAGAAACGCAGCCCTACATCGCGCTCGAATACGTGGTCGGCGTGCCGATTAGCGACTACGTTCGCGACAATGCGCTCAAACCCGAAGCCACGGTCGCGCTGTTCACCAAAGTCATCAACGCCGTCTCGCATGCCCACGCGCAGCTCGTCATCCACCGCGACATCAAACCCAGCAACATTCTGGTCGATGGCAAAGGTGAACCGCATCTGCTTGACTTCGGAATCGCCAAATTGCTCGACGACGAAGACTCGATGTCCGCAGAGTCCACGCAACTCACGCGCATGTCGGGCCGCGCGCTCACGCTCGACTACGCGTCCCCCGAGCAAGTGAATGGACAAACGCTCGGCACCGCGAGCGATGTTTATGGGCTTGGCGTCGTGCTCTATGAACTGCTCACTGGTAACAAACCGTACTCCCCAAAAGGCCCGACGCGACGCGATCTAGAACTCGCCATCGTTGAGCAGGAGCCCACAAAACCGAGCGACCGCCTTATGCTCACGGGCACTTCCGAATCCGGAAAAACCGCGAGAAGAATTCGCGGCGATCTTGATACGGTGGTGCTCAAAGCACTGAAGAAAGACCCCAGGCAGCGCTACGCCACAGCGCAGGCGTTTGCTGATGATTTGAAGCGCTATCTTGCGTTTGAGCCCATTACGGCGAAACCGGATTCGGAGTGGTATCGGATTACTAAATTCGCGCGGCGAAATCGGTGGGCGGTCGTTGCGGCGGCGCTGTTGGGGATTGCCGTCAGCGTTGGCGTCGCTAGCACGCTACATCAGGCTACCCTCGCGAAAAAGGAGGCGCGCCGGGCCAATACGGTGCGCGATTTCGTCGAAAGTATTTTTGCACCGGTTAGTGAAGGTGTGATCGAAAGTAAGCAACCAACGCTCAAGGCGTTGCTTGAAAAGAGCGTGGCAAATCTGCGTTCAAACACGGAGTTAGGCGTGGAGGAGAGAGTTGACTTGTTGTCAATTTTTTCGAGACTGAGTAACAAGATCGAATCGCGTGATGAAGCGTTCAAACTCATTGACGAGGCGCACGGCCTCGCTCAAACGAAGCTGGGGCCGGATCATCTGTCTACAACGCTTACGCTCGCTGAGCGAGGTCACGTGCAACTCACCCGGCAAAATCGCGAGGCAGCGGAACGAGACTTGATTGCTGCTGAGCAGAAGTTTCGCGCCGCTGGTATTCATGGTGAACCGCTGATTCGCCTCTACACCACGCTGTCGTCTCTTGCTTCACAGCGTAAGTCCGCAACCGAGGCGCTGCGTTATGCAGAGCTTGGCTTGCGGGAACGGGTAGACCTATACGCGCCAGATAGCCCACGGGTAGCCACGGGATATTCAAACTATGGGTACGGATTGGAGTCGGTGGGGGATTACAAGGGGGCAGCTGACGCCTACGACAAGGCATACACCACCTTCCTCAAGACCTATGACGCGGACTCTTTCGAAACGGCGATCAGTCTGTCACAGCGTGGCAACGTTCGCGCATTTGCAGGGCGGCTCCGCGACGGATTGAAAGACCTGGCGCAGGCGCAGGAAGCACTGGCAAAGCATCCCGCACGAAGCCAACGGCAGTGGGTTAGCCTCGGGCGTATATGCAGCGTGCAAGCGGCGGTCGACCCGATGAACGCTTCGGCAGCAGCATGCCAGCTCGTCCGCAATTTCACGTCGCAAACGCGTCCGCCGGGTGATGAGGACGACGCTCTGGTGAGCCGCCTTGAGGCAGGGGCTGCGATAGAACGAGGCGATCTGGAAAATGCTCGCCGATTGCTCGATTACGCGGCACCGATCGTGTCGTCACGCGGTGTGCAAGCGTGGATTGCCTCCGTAACCATTTCATATGGCGAGATCGCCTTGATGGAAGGACGGCAGGCTGAGGCGGCGCAATTGTTCTCGAAAGGAATCGCTCAACTCGGCGACGGTTTTCCGCCGCATCTGCGCAGAAAGGCGTTGGCATTCAAGGCGCTTGCATGTTCGCAACTTGCAGCATCGACGCACTGTGGTTTGAACGACTTTATGCTCGCCTCATCTGAGCTGGACAACCAGAACTATCGCGACAGCGCGTACGTGCTGCCAGCGCATACCGCACTGGCCAGACTCGACCTTGCCTCTGGTCGGGCTGATGCAGCGATAGCCCGTTTGCGCCGCGCACTTGATGGGGCGCAAGGCGAGATCGACGACACTTCCCCAAGGAGCATTGACGCAAAGCTATGGCTGGCTGCCGCGCAGCGCGCCAGCCGCCAGTGTGATGCCTCGCGCGCAACGCTTGCTTCGGTGGAACGATTGGTGACGGCGCCCGCATTGGGTGAACACCCTTTGCTCAGTGCGACTGCGCGTGACTCGGCTTCGGTGGGGCGAAATGAATGCGCTACGCCCTCTTGAGTCGTCTAGAGGTATTGGTGTGCACGCCCGCTCAGCGCGTCACCGTCCAATAGTGCGTAGGGTGGGCAGCCCCTGCCCACTGTCAGTGCTTCCAATAAGGCCCACGTGGGCATAGGTAGCTCTCGCGCTGAAACGCCTCGCCGGATGAGGCCGCAGCGTCGATGTATCGTATAAACGACGTATATACTTTATGCTTACGAATTTTATCGAGCATCGTCGCATGTCCAAGGAAGCCGTTTTCACGATGAAGCTTGAAGCCGAGCTTCGCGCCGACTTCATCGCTGAGGCCGAGGCGGTGCACCAGCCCGCCTCACAAGTGGTTCGCGAGTTGATGCGCCAGTTCGTGCAAACCCAGCGCGAAGCCAGAGAGTACGACGCGTTTTTGCGTCGCAAGGTCGAAGCCGGGCGAGCTTCGATGCGAGTCGGGTCGGGGAGATCCAATGATGTGGTCGAGAAGCAATTTGCGGCACGAAGGGCGGGCGCAACAAGGCACGCGTGAAAATCATTTGGACGCCCGAGACAGAACTTGATCGTGTTGAAGTATGGGACGAGATCGCCGCTGAAAGTCCCCGTGCAGCCGCCCGTATGGACTTGCTGTTCAGTGACGCGATTGCAACGCTTGAGAACCTGCCCCGCTTGGGACGAGAGGGGAAAATTTCAGGAACCCGTGAGCTGATTCCCCACGCGAGCTATCGCGTGGTCTATGAGATTGACGAGGAAACCGTATGGATATTGGCGCTGGTTCATACGGCGCGCATATGGCCCCCCGTGCGCGACTAGTTTAAGGGCGCCTCTAATAATTCATTTTTTGGGGATGCAGTGTTAGGAGCCCGGAGCGCAGCAACCGCAATGTACGCCCTGGTACATGAGGATTGCGAGCACCGCGCGACGACACAATGCGCCCCACAAATGAATTATTAGAGGTGCCTTT
>JBBRVM010000401.1:0-4159 GCA_038246865.1 Burkholderiales bacterium | reverse complement strand
CGCGGTCGCGTTCTACCAGGATGCAATCGTTAGCGACAGATGGACTGCCCGCAGGCGGGCTGAGCACGGAGGCTACGACGGCCGGCAGTCCGGCTTCTTCAGCGAGGCTCGTCGCCTCCACCCCCACCGCGCCTTGTGTGCCAACGATATACCCGCCCGGCGCGCCGACCCAATATATTTTGCCAGTACTCAGCGCATTGAATAAATGGGTCGAGAGCGCGTTATTGGCGGTGCCGCTGTGTGTCGTGTAGGCGACCCACGCATCATCGGGCGACAAGGCTACGGCCTGCGCAGCGAGCCTGAGATGAGTCGAACCCACGCCGAAATCACGATTGAGTGCAAGCGCTGCCGCGCGCAATTGCTCGGCAACAGTCAGTCGGCTAAATCCCGGAATTCGCATGCGGGCGACACCGAGTTCAGGCGGTGTTAACAATGTTGAGGTGTCTTGCAGTGCCAAAGTTTGATCGGATTCAGGCGTTCGAAATGAGCCGCGTAAGGAGGGTCGGTCGACCATTCGGTGGTCGGGCAATCTGCAACTGTACGCGATGACTGACGCGCTCGAAGCGAATTACTGCGTCCACGGCGAAGTATTGCGTATTCGTGCTGAGCACGCCGTCCAAAGCGGGCTGCCCTAGCAGCGTCGCCAGATCGTTGGGCCCGGAAAAGGGTTGTTGCTCACGCCGTGCCATTGCGCGGTCGAGTTCGGCCGGTGTCGCCGCCGGGAATGCAGCCGCAATAAGCACCTTCGACGCAGTATTGGCATTGATGGGGCTCGCTTCTGGCAGCACAACAACGATTTCGCTCAACGCTCGCGCAGCGGCATCGGTGAAGCCGGGCACGTCGAGCAGGTCTGCCATGTCACGCAGCGGCCCATTGCGCAAGGCTTGTCCATAGCGCTGACGCTCGCTTTGGCCGTCGTCGGTAATGTCGTCTTTATCGATGGCATCAGCCAGGGTGTCGACGAGCGCGGGGGCGATCCCCACCTTCGCGAACAGAGCTTTAGCCAGGGTAACGTTGGCCGCACTTTTCATGCCGCGTGGCGCGAGGTTATTCAGATTGAACTGCGCCTGAAGGTCGGTAATGCGGCCCTCAATCGTGCCGCCCTCAACAGGTGTCGGCGGCAAGGGTGTCGCCCAAAGCTCCCCGTAGTGATCGAGCGGACCGAAACGCGTATCCGCCGCCAGCACCGTGATCGCCCACGATGCTGCGGCGTCGGCCAGCGTGTAGCTGGCCTGGGTGTCGCGCGCACGGTACTCGCGATCCAGCCAGCCGGAGAGGGGCACAATCATTTGCGTCGCGATGGCTGCGCCCAGCGCGGTGAGCAGCAGGGCGACAACCAGCGCTGCACCGCCAATGCGTTGCCTCGAATGTGTCATCGCAGCGCCAGAATGCGTTCAACTGGCGGCAATGTGCCAGACGTCGTGAGCGGAACGACACTGATGCGAATGGCGCGTGGATAGGCGTTGATCACAGGCTCGAATAAGACACCGTCTGCGCTATACACCACCGATATTGACTGCACTTCGGCTACGGGTAGACGCTCGCCGCTGGCTTCTCGAATTACTTCAACGCGATCCTTCAGTACCATCCAGCGATAACTCACGCGGCGCGTATCCACACCGCGTGAAAGCGACGGCTGAACCATCGCCATCGCGTCCCTATTGGCCGAAAATTCAGAGAGTGAAGCACGCCGTAAATCAGCCTCGAGATTCGCGAAAAAGTCATCAAGGCGCTGCCACTGCGCCGCGTCGTTGACCACGCGATCACGAGAGACTTGCAAGGTGTCTAGTGCCCGCCAGCCAGTCAACGTCATTAGCGACGCAATTGAAAGCGCGATCATGATTTCGACGAGCGTCATGCCTCGAGCACGCGAGGTTTTAACGGGCATCATGATCGCGAAGAAAACCCAACCGCTTGCGCCAGTACGTGGCCATCACCGCCGGTGCGAACCACCACCACCTCGACGCGCGAGAACAGGGGGCTCGGTGTGGCCGTGACTTTGGTCTGTGCGGTGAATTCGATGCCAGCTTGCTGCACTTGTAGAGTGCTTGCATTGCCTACTTGTGCCTGCTGCGGCTGCAAACGAATCTCGGCCAGCGTGTTATGGGCGACCCAGCGAGCTAGCGTCCGGTCGCGTAATGCGCCTTGATCGTTGGTTGCAACTAAAGCTGCACGCGACGCAGCGATGAGCCCTGTAGCAAGAATGGCGGTTGCGACGAGTACTTCAATCAGGCTGAACCCGCGTCGCTTACGCGAGTTCAGTGCGGATGGTAGATTCATTTATCGGGATGCAGTGTTAGGCGCAGAGCGCGCATCAACCGCAATGTACGCCCTGGTACATGAGGATTGAGAGCACTCCGCAACGACACAATGCGCCCGAGAAATGAATCTTCAGAGGTTCCACGAACCTATGTCCGCGCCTTCGCCTTCCCCGCCCGGTTTCGCGTCTGCACCCGTACTGAACACGTCAATGTCACCGTGCAGGCCAGGGTTGGCAAACTGATACGGATTGCCCCATGGATCGTTAGGCAGGCGGGCGATGTAGCCGCCGGTGCGCCAGTTGTTAGGCGGCGGCGAGCTGACGGGTTTCTCAACCAGCGCCTTCAAGCCCTGTTCGCCGGTTGGGAAGCGCCCATTGTCGAGCTTATACATCGCGAGCGATTGCGCCAGCGTCGATACGTCCTGCTTGGCTGCGGAGACTTTGGCGTCATGTAAACGACCGATTACGTTGGGCGCGATGATGGCCGCAAGGATGCCGATGATGACGACGGCGATCATCAGTTCGATGAGCGTGAAACCGGAGTTATTTCGGCGGCGAGAGGAGAGCAGAGCAAACATAGGCAAAATTATAGGATTCCAGACTTTGGCGGCGTTTGCCCTTCTATCACGCATTCATGAAGAAACTGTTCGCCGGCTTGTTCGGCATCGCTGCGGTCGCTCTCGCTACTTGGTTCGCACTGCCGCTCTGGCCCGCCACAATCCCCGCTGAAGGGGTTAGTCTCAGCGTGCGTCAGGGAAGTTCATTGACGCGCCTTGCGACCGAACTCGAACGCCTTGAAATCGCTCCTGGTGTTGTGGTGCAGGCGGTCGCACGCATTCGCGGAAGCGCCCGGAAACTGCGGGCTGGCGAGTATTTGTTTGAGTCGCCGCAAACCGTGGCCGACATCCTCGCAGCGATTGAATCGGGCAATGCGCAGCGACTGGCCATCACGACGATTGAAGGCTCACGTTTGTCTGATCTTTATGCGTCGCTGTCGACTACGCCAGCCGACGGAGTAGCAACGTTCGCGCCGAACTCGCTGCCGCCGCGCGCAACGCTTAAGCAGGCGCTTGCGACCGATGTTTCTGAACTGGAAGGCTACTTCTTCCCCGACACTTACTTCGTTGCACCCGGAAGTTCGGCCAATTCGCTCCTGAAGCTGATGCACAAGCGCATGAAAGAGGAGCTCGCTCGCGCATGGGAGCAGCGCTCAGCTGACACGCCGCTTAAATCGCCTTACGAAGCGCTGATTCTGGCCTCGATCATCGAGAAGGAAACCGGACGTGACGCCGACCGGCCGCTCGTGGGCTCGGTGTTTGTTAACCGCCTGCGCATTGGCATGCGACTACAAACCGATCCGACCGTGATTTATGGTCTCGGAGAAAAATTCGACGGCAATCTGCGTAAAGTTGATTTGCAATCCGATACGCCCTACAACACATACACCCGGAACGGCTTGCCGCCGACGCCCATCGCATTGCCGGGACGGGCATCGCTGCGCGCAGCCGTCGCCCCGCCGAACAGTGAATTTTTGTATTTTGTGGCGCGAGGTGACGGCACCAGCGAGTTTTCCAGGAACCTCGCAGAACATAATCGTGCTGTAGCTAAATTTCAATTGGGTAAGTAATGGCTGGGTTGCGCGGCAAATTCATCACGTTCGAGGGCATCGACGGTGCGGGCAAGAGTACGCATATCGACGCTGTGCGTGCGCTGCTTTCGGCGCGTCACAAAACGGTTGTCGTCACCCGCGAGCCCGGTGGCACTGAGCTGGGCGAGGCGATTCGTGCCCTGTTTCTGGATCGTGCGATGAGCCCGCATAGTGAGGCATTGCTTGTGTTCGCCGCGCGTCGGGAACAGCTTGAACGTGTCGTCTGGCCTGCGCTGGAGCGAGGCGACTGG
>JBBRVM010000400.1:0-4162 GCA_038246865.1 Burkholderiales bacterium | reverse complement strand
TCAGCGGCCAGAGATCGACGGCATAGCTGGTGCGGAATTGACAGTTCATGCCGCCAACCGACGGCGACAAGACCGGGTGGTGGCGCGGCACGGTCGTCTTGTGGGTGACTTCCGGCGTTTTTGGGTCGAGTTCGAGCTGCAGCAGTGTGCACGAAGGGAAGGGCTGCGTGTAATGCGGATAAAGCGTCTGCAGAAAGGCTTCGGTGATTTCCGGGAACTCATCGTCGAGCTTGCGGTGAATCCGAGCGGTCAGGAAAGCAAAGCCTTCGATGATGCGTTCGACGTGCGGATCCTCGCTTTGCTCGCCATCCAGCAGCAGGCGGCGCGCGATCTTTGGGTATCTCTGGGCAAATTCGCCCGAAAGTTCGCGTAGATAGCTTAGTTCGCGTTCGTAATAAGGCAGCAGTTCTTTGAGCATTCAGTTTTCCCGAACCTGGCAGGCGTTCGATGACAGTTGCAAGGTGGCGTCGAAGCTCACCGGAGGGCGCGTTGGTAGAACCTTGAGAACGGCGTCCACGCGAAAGCGCAACATGCGTTCGGTGCCTTCCGGCGCATCAAGTCGGACGCGGATGGTGCCTAGTCGCGGTTCGTGACGCTGCACCGTGATGCGGATCTTGTCGCGTAGATAGGCGCGATCACCGGGGTCGAGCAAGCTCAGACTAGAGAGGTCGGTAATGCCGAAATCAATCATCGAGTTGCGTGCCTGCGGGAAACGCTCGATATCGTCATCAAGATCGACGCAGCGCGAGTTAAGCAGCGCCTCCATGTCGCGCGCCACGGCCCGCTTCAGCCGGTTCAGGTCAAAAAACTGCTGCGCCTGGCTTTCAACCTGCACCTTCGGCTGATCGTCGAGTAGACGGTCGAATACCGACGGCGTGATGACGATGTTGTGCCGCTCGTTTCGCATTGCCGCCAAAGCGTCAGGACGAAGTCTTAGTTTTTGCGTCAGGTGCGGCGGGCAGGCGTTGGATATCGGGCGCCGTCAATGCAGGTCGCGCCTGCACTTGCGCCAGATCGTCGTTCTCACTGCGCAGGAAACTGCCGAACGTGAAATAGAGCGCCGTTGCAACGACCGCAAGCAGTGCGAAGAATAGCCAAAGCGGAAGCTCATTCCTGACGTACTGCTGAAAGCGTTGCGGGAGCTTCCAGTTCGGCGCAAATTCGCTGCGGCCACCCCGTGCGTGGGTGATTTCCTGGCCGAGCCGGCTGATCAGGTAGTTGAGTTTTTCTGTGCCCTCGAGCAGGTATTTGCCCTGGAAGCCAAGTAGTAGGCAGGTGTAATAGACCTCCAGCACTTCGATCTTGGCTTCGGGCGTAAAACGTAGTTTCTCGAGCTTGTCGAAGAAGCCTTCGCCGGCGAGGTGCTCACCGAAGAGGCGTAATTGCAGTGGTGCGCGTTCCCAGTCTTCGCGGATCGAGAAACTAGAAGACAAAATGATTTCGTCCATCAGCGCGCAGAACGCGTATTTAGCATCCGAAACGTCGGCCGGCAGTTTTCCGAGATTGCGTGCATTCATCTCGAACTGTTCTAGAAACTGATCGATGCGCTTGTGGAATTCCATCAGCGAATTCGGTGGGCTGCCGTTGCGTAAGAGGAAGAGCAAATAAATGCCATCCTCCATCAATTCCTTGAGATTTTTTGTGAAAGTCGTGGCCGTCTGGGCGATATGTGGCCCGGGCGTCGAGAGCGTCAGCGTGCTCATAGCGTTTAATCCTGATCAGTGAAAGACGGCGAACAACTCGAGTTTGAGTTCAAGCAGCGCCTGGGGGACGTAGATGCAAATGCTGCGCGAACCGCGCATTCGATCGAAAATCTGCCCTTGTGGCTCAAGCACGAAGTAGTGGTTGCCAACACGTACCGGCAAGGCCGATGGCGTTTGCGCTGCATGCACGAGCCGCACGCCCGGCAAAGCCGAGTTGAGAATCTTTTCGACGTCGTCGGGGGAGCCGGCCTTCAGTTTGAGCGGCACCATGTCGAGTACCTTGGTTGTCGGCAACTCGCTTGACACCGAAAGATAGTAGTCGACGTTCTCGACGAGCCGTTCGCTTTCCAGGCGTCCGACAAAGAAGGAGGGCTTGGTATTGATCAGCGGGATGACGGCGTAACGATTCGAAACGACCGTTTCCAGAAGCTCTCGTATCAGAGTGTCGAGTCGGGTAAAGACAGCGGTGAGATTCTCGTGTGCATACAGCGGGATGTCGGCAAGTGTCAGTTCGGACGAAAACGTCAACAATTCCCCTGCCATCTGCGCGAGTAGCGCGTAAAGATCCTCAGGCGGTGTCGGGCTTACCGAAAAATGGTTTAGCAGCGGAAAGTTACGATTGACCGTGTGCAACAACCAGAACGAGGCGATGTCCGATGTGCCGTATTCGACGACGCTCTTGACCTTTTCGCGATGTCTCGCCGCAAGCGCCCGGCTCTTGACCAGCAGGATGTCGAGCAAGCGGCGAATGAGCATGGCGAGGTGCGGATTCGCCGCGATTTCGACGAGCGGTGGGATGAACGTCGGATCGGCCTCCCACGCCCCGTTGGCATTCCTGGCAATGCGGGCAATAGCAACGCACAGATGGCCGTCACGGTTTTCCTCATCGACCATCAAACGGACATTGGCTTGCAGCGTCGCGACTTCGGCTTCGAGTGCCTCGGTGTAGAGGTCGCGGACGGAGCTGTTCGCGCTCAGGTAACGGCTTGGCCTCGTTCCATCACCGTCTTTGTTGCCGCTCGTGCTATTGCCGCCGTAGGGATTGAGGGCGGGCAGGCAGGCGTAAATGACGGTCTGGCTGCCAATTTGCGCTATATCGTTGAGATTTCGCGTCAACGGCAATGGGTTGTCGGCCGGGGCAGTGACCAGCGTGCCGTCGGGGAAGGCGAGTTCCAGCGTATTGATGCGCAGAATGCCACCACGCAAGGCGTCAGCGTCGACACTGATATGGCGAAGGCCCCACGGATTGCCACGAATCAGTCGTTGGTTTTGCGCCAGCGCGTTTTCGAACGCCAACGCTTGTTGCTGGAAATGCTGTGGGCGCAGGAATAGCCCTTCACCCCAAAGGATCGGATTGGTGCTCGACATGATTGGCTTAGCGCGTCGCGCCGGAATTGGTGATTGGGGCGCCGCTGTTGCTGCGCAGGGTCGAGGACGTAAGCGGCTGTGCGCCGCAATCGGGTCGCGGGTTCGCCGGTTGGCCGGGGAGTGCGACAAATTTCTCACCGCGCAGCATGACGTAGCAATCCTGCACCTTGAAATTCAGGCCTTCGGCGCGAGCGATTTCGGCATCGGCAAGTTGTCGCCAATAAAAGACATCGGGTTTGCGAAAGAAGGCAACGATGCCAACGTATTTCGTGTCGTCGAGCAATTTTTCGGTGCTTTCATAGCTGCCGCCGGGGATCAGCACGGCGTCGGTTTTTGCCAACAAAGCCTGCCCGAGGAAGTCCGATTCGGGACGGCCGGAGGCGACGGTGTCAAAGGTCAGTTTCGAAAACTCCTGTGCATCCTTCAGCTGATAAATACGGACGACGACGGACAGCGACTTACCGTTGATGTCGCGGTTCAATACCTGATCCGCATCTCCCCGAATGGCGTACTGAGAGACCTTTGGCGGTGACGCACAACCTGTAACAAGGGCCGCGAAGGAGGCAGTTAGTGCGAGAAAAATCAGCTTATTAATTTGCATTGGATATATGACTTTAGTTATATGTACAAAGTAATACATAGCTGCGTATTTTGGCGATAGTCGCTAAAAAACAACAGAACAAGATTAGATATTAGCAACAAAGCTGCTGTTTTGTCGTAGAATTTCGCGCTTTGGCGGTGCCATCTTTCGCTTTTACACGAAAGAAATGTTCTTTTAATTCAAACTCATTTCGTTAGGACATTGAGTTTAACCATTGATTTTTTTGGCGTTTTCTCAATGCGTGAAGTGTGTCATAAATGTCAAACGAATTTTGTGGCGTTCGTTCGTAAAGGAACGCTGAAAAGCGAATTTTTGAAGACGTATTTCAAACGTCGAGCTTGAGAGGCTGGGTGATGGGTGGCGGTAGCTTTCTGGGTTTGCTGATCATGATCGGCAGTATTTTTTCGTTGCTGAGCTGGATTGGCTGGCGTTTTTTTGTCGCGCCGCCGGTTGCTTTGTCTCCAAGGCTGTCGGTTGATGCAATGGTCGG
>JBBRVM010000399.1:0-4174 GCA_038246865.1 Burkholderiales bacterium | reverse complement strand
GTTGAAGCCGATCACGTGGGCTTCCATCGGGTCGTTGGTGACGCGATCGGGATTGCCGGTATAGGCCTGCCAGGCAGCGATGAACTCTTCGTTTTCGGGGGTTTCAACCGACTGGAAGTAGTTCCATGCGGCGAGGTGACCGACCAGTGGTTTGGTGTCAACACCGCGCAGCTCTTCTTCACCGACCGAGAAGGCAACGACGGGTACGTCGGTTGCCTTCAGGCCCTGATTGCCGAGTTCTTTGTAGAAAGGCACGTTAGAGTCGCCATTGATCGTCGAAACAACGGCGGTTTTCTTGCCTTCAGCAGCGAACTTCTTGATCTTCGCGATGATGGTTTGATAATCGCTGTGACCGAACGGCGTGTATTCCTCCATGATGTCGGCCTCGGCCACACCTTTGGATTTCAGGAACGAACGCAGAATCTTGTTCGTCGTGCGTGGATACACGTAATCAGTGCCGAGCAGCACCCAGCGCTTGGCCGAGCCACCGTCTTTGCTCATCAGATATTCAACGGCCGGGATGGCCTGCTGGTTAGGCGCAGCACCGGTGTAGAACACGTTTTTGGAGAGCTCTTCGCCTTCGTATTGCACGGGGTAGAACAACAGGCTGTTCAACTCTTCAAACACTGGCAATACCGACTTGCGTGAAACCGAAGTCCAGCAACCGAAGGTCACCGCAACTTTGTCATTACTGATCAGCTGGCGAGCTTTTTCTGCGAACAGGGGCCAGTTGGAGGCTGGGTCAACGACGATTGGCTCCAGCTTGCGTCCCATCACTCCGCCCTTGGCGTTGATCTCCTCGATGGCCATCAAGGCCACGTCTTTGAGTACCGTTTCCGAAATCGCCATCGTGCCGGACAACGAGTGCAGGATGCCGACCTTGATCGGGTCTTTGGCTTGCGCCGATGCGACGGTCGCAAGGCTTGACAGGCTGGCTGAAACAAGCGCGACGGTCAGCGTCTTAAGCGCTCCGCGGCGGGTGATTTGTGGCATATCGTGTTCTCCCGAAAGGTCAGTTTGAATTAATAATTTGGGTAAGCGTGCGTATCTGTCGAACAAGGTCTCAAGCAGCGCCCACAACACCGATAACGGAAGCGGTGGGTCGCGCTCTCTTTCGCAATTGCCGTGCCACCCTCCGAGTTGGCCGATCTCATGGCGACGACGCAATTCCGTTGCTGCAAAACAGGGCGAACGCGACATTTCTGCCTGAAATCGGCAGTGAATGCACAAAAAAAGATCGATGGCGATGTTTTGGTGCGAAAAGGGGGGGTGGCCGCTGGGGCGCGTTCAACTTGTCAAGTCCAAGCAGCTTATTGCTGAAGTAACGTCTGAATAATGGCTTAGCCCGGATTTATCTATAAGTCGATTCTGCCAATAATGTGCGACTAGCCCCAATGCAGCGGTTTATTCAGAGGAAAGCTGATTACTCTGGAGAGTGAGCAATGGTCAATGTGCGCGCTGCACCAAAGTAACGTGTCTTGACAGCTTGCTCACCTTGGTCATGCGTCTTTGAGCGCAAAATATTGTGCCAGTCAGAATTCCGACTTAGAGATTCCGTATTGCGGAATATAATGAGCCATGATCCACTCGTTTCCAGGCGCCGAAACTGAGCGACTCTTCAACAGTCGCGCTGTCCCAGGATTCAGACATATTGAGCGAGTTGCGCGGAGAAAACTACTGCAACTCCACGCGGCGACAGATCTCGCGAGCTTGCGAATTCCACCCGGCAATCAACTCGAAGCGTTGAAGGGCGACCGCAAAGGCCAGCACAGCATCCGCGTGAATGATCAATGCCGCGTTTGCTTTGTCTGGAAAGACGATGGCCCGCATCAGGTCGAAATTGTGGACTACCACTAGAGGAAAGATATGGCAAAGCTACTCGACGAAATTCACCCTGGCGAAATCCTGCTGGAAGACTTCATGAAACCGATGGGAATCACTGCGCGCAAACTGTGCGCAGATATTGACGTGCCACCAAGCCGCATCAGCGACGTGGTGAACGGACAACGTCCAATCACTGCGGACACTGCCCTGCGTCTCGGCATCTATTTCGGCATGGAGCCACGCTTCTGGCTGAACCTTCAGTCGGAGTACGACATGCGAATGGTTGCGCGGCAACAGAAGGAAACTCTTGCCCGGCGCATTCGTGTTTTTCAGCCTCAAGCAATTTGAAGTGAGGCCGATTGTCTTCTGCTGCAATGAAGCTGCAATGTCGTGTCACAAATCCAGCCCGACGAATTTTTCGTTTGTTCCATAAGCGTTGATCGCAGGAGTCTTTGTGTTCAACAGTTTTAGTCCTGCCGGAGCCACTGATGCGCAGTCATCCGCCGGTTATCAGCTGCCGCCAGCGCCCTTGCAGGCTATCGTTGAGCAACTGGTTGCGCCGAACGTACATTTGAGTCCCCGGCGTGATTTGGCGTTAATGGTGGCGACGCCAACGCTGCCCAGCATCACTGAGGTGGCGCAGCCGGAACTGAAGCTTGCGGGGTTACGCATCAATCCGCGCACGTACAGCCCGAGCCGGTTTTCGTTTGGTGAGGATGCATGGCTGTTTGAGATCGAATCACGCAGAGAGATTCGGCTCAGCGGATTGCCGAAGCATTTGAAACTGGCGAGCATGGCGTGGTCGCCCGATCAGCGTTCTATCGCGTTCACCCATGTTTCGGAAGCGAACGGTGTTGAGCTGTGGCTGATCGATGTGGCGAGTCACGCGGCGAAAAGAATCTCGTCGCTGCCGCTCAACACGGTCTACGGTCGCGGCTTTAGCTGGATGCCGGACAGCAAAAATTTGCTCGTACGCTTGCGCCCGCCTGGGCAGGGCGCAGCGCCGACAGGCATGCTGATTCCGCAGGGGCCGAACACGCAAGATGCGCTGGCCGGTGGCGCGCAACGACAGATCCGAACGCTGCAAGATTTGCTCAAGAACGAAAACGATGCGCAGACGTTTGATCACTACACGCTGGTGCAACTGGCGATCATCGATCTCGCGGGCAATGCAAAGAATGTCGGCGAGCCAGACCGAATGGCAGGCGTCAGCGTGTCGCCGAATGGCAAATATCTGCTGACGCAATCGATTGAGCGTCCATATTCCCACATCGTCGAATCGAGTTCGTTTCCGCACCGGATTGAGGTGCGTGATCTGACCGGAAATGCGCCGGGGAAAGTCATTCATACGGTTGCCAAACTACCGCTGGAAGAGGGGCTGCCGCCGGGGTACGATTCGGTATCAAGGGGCGTGCGCGATATCAGCTGGCGTGCCGACGCGCCCGCAACGCTGGTATGGGCAGAGGCGCTGGACGATGGCGATCAGGCGAAAGTGGCTGAGTTTCGCGATCGTGTGCGGGTGCAGGCCGCGCCGTTTACTGACCAGCCGCGTGAGTTGATCAAGCTTGCCACCCGATATTCGGGTGCGCAGTGGGCACGCGGCGATCTGGCCCTCGTGACGGAGTACTGGTGGAAGACGCGTGCGGTGAAATCGTGGCGCGTCGCGCCCGATGCCCCGGGCAAGGTTGCCGATTTGATTGCGAATTATTCCAGCGAGGATCGCTACAACGACCCCGGTTCGCCGGTCATGGCGATGGACGCGGCAGGCCGGTCGCTTCTGATGACTGCGCCGGACGGCGAATCGATTTTTCTTGAGGGGCTGGGCGCATCCAGCGAGGGCGATCGTCCCTTCATTGATCGATTCAATCTCACCACGAAACAGAAAGAGCGCCTGTTTCAATCCACCGCGCCCACCTATGAAGAAGTGATCGCGCTGCTGGACAACGAAGGCAAACGCATCCTCACGACGCGCGAAACACTGACCGAGCGCCCGAACTATTACCTGCGTGACTTGCGCGTTCCGACCGACAAGCAACTCAAGCAGCTCACCACCTTTCCGCATCCAACGCCGCAACTGGCAAACATCCAGAAGGAGCAGATTCGTTACCAGCGCGCTGATGGCGTTGACCTCACGGCCACGCTTTACCTGCCTCCGAATTACGATGCCAAGCGCGATGGTCAGCTTCCGATATTGATGTGGGCCTACCCGCAGGAATTCACGAGCACCAACGCGGCGAGTCAGGTGACTTCATCACCGTATCGCTTCAATGGCGTGGGCTACTGGGGGCCGCAGGCGATGCTCGCGATGGGCTACGGCGTGCTCGACAGAATCTCAGTGCCTATCGTCGGC